>NZ_MUFL01000040.1:0-30251 GCF_001995355.1 Salinivibrio sp. PR919
TTATCTAGGTGGGCAATCTTGCTACCAAACTTTGTAAAGCAAGCTTCTAAGAACTCTGATCTAGCTTTGAACAAATCATCTTCTTTGGGAAGATCGGTAAAGACACATTCAATTTGACCATCATAAAACTCAGAGCCTATAGAATGATCTGACTCAATATTCTCAGACCTGAGGTAATATTGTTCTGCTTCTGGCAAGCGAGCTATATCGCCCAACCACATTACAATTTTTCCATTCCCATTCAAACCGAACGGCATGGAAAAGTCATCCCCTCTTCGTATTTCGCCGTATGTTGTGGACGCGAAACTTAACCTATAAGTTGGGGATGAGTCATACTTCAGCAAAACTTCTCGATTAAAGAATACTGGTGTTAGAAAACCTTCATCCCAAGGTCTTTTAAGACCAGGAATGTATTTGTAGTCATCAGAATCATATATAAATGGAACAGAGCCAAAGCCGAAATCTTGATTCGTTTTGTTTCGAGTGACTTTTACTATATCACTCGACCTCTTCGTTGCCTGCTCGTGCAGATGAATTACTGCAAAGCGGGAATCATCAGGGAGGTATTTCTCATTGCATTTTGGACAATGCAGCATTGGAAGCCCGTTGATACTTATTTCAACGCCACTTACAGTTTCAGAAAAATCATCAAACACTAAATCAAGATGCCCATTGCACTTGTCACAGTACAGCCTTTGAATATGGCCAGATTTAGGGAAAAATTCTTTGAGATCCATCGATGTTCCTTGGACACTTAACATTGCATTAGTGCGCGTGCTCGATTTTTCAAAACCGTTATACGCATCTACTATCACCTAAATTACTGTTATTAAGACGACTTTCAACGCTTCAAGCAATCAACTCGTCTGCAAAAATGTGCGTGCCGTCCATCACAGCTCAGGCGTTCACATTACCCCGAAAAGATACCAACTAACCCATCACGCGTTACCACGCAGGAGCGTGGGAACGAGGTGATAGGCACCGCTATACCAATGGATTGACTTAAACACCCATGCTACCGCCCACTGGTTGGCGGCGTCCAAAAGGCCATGTATGGGCGAGAATTTTAGGGGGCTTAGATTATCAAACGCTGGGTAATGTGTTTAGACAAAGGCGTCTAAAATGTTGGCGTGGTCAGGGTTTGGGGATTTGTAGGGGCATAAATGCAAAAAGCCGCTGAATAATCAGCGGCTTTTCGGTATGTGGCGGAGAGATAGGGATTTGAACCCTAGAAGGGCTATTAACCCTTGCCGGTTTTCAAGACCGGTGCTTTCAACCACTCAGCCATCTCTCCGGAACGCGGCGTATATTATTGGGTTCGTTGTGGGTTGTAAACCCTTTATTTGCCGCTTTTGGTCTGTTCGCTCAAGCCGTGATCAGGTTGGCGATATTGCTAGCAAAAGGCGATTAGCTTACCGCCAATCGCCCTCCTTTTACTGAGACACTTTAATAGAATCTTTTTACTTCACAGTACTTATAGCGCGATAAAAATACCCGCCAGAGCCGCACTCATTAGGTTGGCAAAGGTGGCGGCAATCACTGCGCGCACGCCCAAGCTTGCCACATCTTTGCGACGCTCTGGCACCATCGCACCAATCGAGCCGAGCTGAATGGCAATCGAGCCAATATTAGCAAAGCCACACAAGGCAAAGGTCACGATGACTTGGCTTTGCACCGACAAGTTCGCTTTGATATCAGAAAACGATAAGAAGGCAACAAACTCGTTAAGCGCAATTTTCTGGCCAAGCAAGTTACCCACGGTGAAGATCTCGTGCACCGGTACACCGGTGAGTAGTGCCAGCGGTGAGAACAGGTAGCCAAACAGCATTTCTAGGCTTAGACCGTCAATGTCAACCAACTCACCTAAGCTACTCAGCCCAGCGTTTAGCATCGCAATCACACTGATAAAGGCCACCAGCATGGTGCCCACAGCCACCGCGACTTTCATGCCATTCATCGCGCCGCTGGCGAGGGCGTCAATCGCATTGGCTTGATCGCTGTCACTGATCTCCACATGGTTTTGCTCTGCGGGTGTCTGTGTTTCCGGCACAATGATTTTTGCCATCAAAAGTCCGCCGGGGGCAGCCATAAAGCTCGCGGCAATCAGGTATTTCAAATCCACACCCATCGCCGCATATCCGCCTAGCACGCTACCGGCGACCGAGGCCATGCCTCCCACCATCACGGCGAAGAGTTCAGAGCGTGTCATTTGGCTAAGAAAAGGGCGAACTACCAAAGGAGATTCGCCCTGAGAAAGAAAGATGTTGCTGGTTGCCACCAGAGACTCTGCTCGGCTGGTGCCGAGTAATCGCTGTATACCACCGCCGAGAAGTTTAATAACCCACTGCATAATGCCGAGATGATAAAGGAGGGATATCAGCGCACTGATAAAAATGATTAGCGGCAGAACTTTAACAGCGAAAATAAACCCGTCGTTGGCGAGAGGGCCAAACACAAACTCAATGCCTTCGTTGGCAAATGAAAGCAGCTTCGCCGCGCCATTGCTCATAGAACCCAGCATGGCTTGTCCTACTGGAATGTAAAGCACCAGTGCGGCAAAACCCGCTTGTAGGCCAAATGCCCCAAGCACTGTACGCCAGTTGATCGCTTTACGGTTAGAGGAGAACGCATAGGCGCACAAAAACAGAGCGACGATGCCGGCCGCACTATAGAGAAGTTGCATAAATAGAATACCTTGCCGTGTTGTGTTGCACTTGCGGTACAGATGAGTACGACACGCTGCCAAGGTGGCAAGAGGTTCCATCATGCGTTACATCGTACCGCGGGTTCGGTGAAGGTGGGCCCAACCTTGGACACTTTTTCTTCAGCCGCGAATCGCGACACAGCCACTCTTTGCCTATGGGCTGGCGAAGAGCGCATGTTGGGCGGGCATTCTATTGTGATTTGAGTCGCATYTCCAGCTAAATTTGGCCTTTGATCACATTTTATTCTCGGCCGCTCACCGAGCGCTACGACGATGGTCGGATAGGCTGCGAGATGGGTTTTTGGCAAGATTGGTTGACACAGATCGCTCATATGTTATTGATAACCTGCTATTGACAATAAAATTAATCAAATAGCGATAAAAACAAACACAACAACGCAATTATTATAAAGGAAACAATCATGCAAACCGTCTCTCCTCACGAGGCCGGATCGCGTTTATCTGTGATCCAACGTGTTCGCGCCTTGGGGCCGGGCATTATGATGGCCGCTGCCGCCGTGGGTGGTTCTCATCTGGTTGCCTCAACCAAAGCCGGTGCCATTTATGGTTGGCAATTGGCCGCATTAATCCTGCTGGTAAATCTCTTTAAATACCCTTTTTTCCGCGCAGGCGTGCAATACACCGCAGGAACCGGCGAAACCTTAGTAGAGGGCTATGCCCGCCTCGGCCGCGGATATCTGTGGCTTTTTATCGTGCTCAGCGCGGTATCCGGCGTGATCAATACAGCCGCACTGACTTTATTTAGCGCCAGTCTGCTGAGCTATTTTGTGCCGTTTGATCTCTCCCTGACCGCCCTTTCCATCATTATTGTAATGACTTGTTTGGTCATTCTAATTGCTGGCCATTACAAGGCGCTGGATTGGCTCTCTAAAGTGATTATGGCAACGCTCACCTGTGCCACCTTGGTTGCGGTGACTGTGGCAATCGGCAACCCTGTCGCGGTTGAGCCTAATTTTCAGGCTCCGTCCATTTGGTCAATCACGGCGATTGGCTTTATCGTGGTCACCATGGGTTGGATGCCCGCCCCGATTGAAATTTCTAGCATCACCTCGGTGTGGCTAAAGCGCAAAGCGCAATCTGAGCCCATCAATGCTAAAGCGGCGCTGTTTGATTTTAACGTCGGCTATATCGGCACCGCTGCATTGGCAATTGTGTTTCTATCACTCGGTGCCCTGCTGTTGCATGGCAGTGGGGTTGAATTAAAGCAATCGGGGATTGGCTTCTCGCATCAATTGGTTGGCCTGTATGCCGCCACGATTGGTGAATGGTCCCGCTATTTGATCGCGGTGGTCGCCTTTTTCTGTATCTTCGGCAGCACCATTACCGTGATCGACGGGTATGCGCGGGTCGTGTCTGAATCGCAGCGCTTATTGCGTCGCCAGCCACAAGCCTCGCCACAGGTCAATCAAGGCTGGATGTTAATCACGGCCGTATTAGCGCTCGGTATTGTCGCGTTTTGGACCGGTGCATTACTAACCATGCTCGATTTCGCCATGATTGCTGCATTCGTGACCACGCCGTTCTTTGCATTACTCAACTATATTTTGGTGACCAAACACCRCTTACCGCCTGAAGTGACCATGAGTAAGTCGATGCGCGCCCTGGCGATCGTGGGTCTGATGTATTTATTCGGCTTTTTAGCAGTATTTATCTGGTGGAAGTGGTTGATGTAACAAAGTTTACCTTGTTCACGCTTGAAGGGCTGGGTTAACATCCTTTTACAACTTCRCCATCGGCGTTGAGCACGGATAAGGTATTATTTGCTTTATAAAAGCCAGTCATGGTTTAGGTTAAGGACGTGGGTAGCTTGAAAAAGTGAACGACTGCCCACATAACTGTCGTATTAAGAAATGGATTGTTAACCCAACCGGGAGAACGTTATGAACGATCGTATCGTTTCGCACAGCCAGTCACAGCAGAGTGCGTTATCTACTAACAAAGTGCTACGTAATACGTATGCGCTGCTATCGATGACACTGATCACCAGTGCTATCGCGGCCTTTATCGCTATCGCTGTCGGCATCGGCCCAATGATGTCGCTAGGTATGACCCTAGGTGCGTTGGCGATCGTGTTCTTTGTGCTACCTCGCACTATGAACTCCTCCGCGGGTATCGTGTGGACCTTCGTGTTCACCGGCCTTCTGGGCGCCTCGTTAGGCCCAACACTGACCTATTACCTGAGCCTGTCGAGTGGCCCAGGGATTGTGATGCAGGCGCTTGCTACCACAGGTATGGTATTCCTTGGCCTGTCGGCTTACGCCATCACATCGAAGAAAGACTTCTCTTTCATGGGCGGTTTCTTGGTCGCCGGTGTGATCGCGCTATTAGTCGCCATGGTCGCGAACATCTTCCTACAGATCCCAGCGCTGAGCTTGGCGATCAGCACCATCGCGGTACTGATTTTCTCAGCCTTTATTCTGTATGACACCAGCAACATCATTAACGGCGGCGAGACCAACTACATCCGCGCCACCGTGTCGCTGTATTTGAACATCTTCAACATCTTCGTTCACCTGCTGAGCATTCTTGGCATCATGAACGACGACTAAGTGCCACGCAAAAATTGTGTATGCACTACCAAAGCCGGCTATTGCCGGCTTTTTTTATGGCGATACGCACAAGCGTGATGAAGAAACCTGTCCGTAATAAACGTCAGTTGCACTCATTCCAGTCGCTCGCTATGCTTTGCAGCCTTATCAACGGCGAGAACATCCGCTGGGATGACGAACAAAGGCAAGACTATGTTGGTGTATGAAGGTGAAACCGTTGCAACGGATGCGCAAGGGTATTTAAAAAACGTAGACGATTGGCACGAAGCGCTGGTTCCCTTGTTGGCTGAGCAAGAAGGCATTGCACTGACCGAGGCCCACTGGGAAGTGATCCACTTTGTCCGCCATTTTTACCAAGAATACAACACCTCACCGGCGGTGCGTTTATTGGTAAAATCGATGGAAAAAGAGTACGGTCCGGAGAAAGGTAACAGCAAATACCTGTTTAAGCTCTTTCCGAAAGGCCCGGCCAAACAAGCGACCAAATTGGCAGGCCTCCCCAAACCCGCCAAATGTTTGTAACTAAGCCGCTTTAAAGACCGTCCTATGACCTACTGAATGGCAAACCCATCCACGGAACGCCATTCAGTATCTTCGTGTTTAACGTGATTCACACTCGCGGTGGGCGGCCCTTGATCTAACCACGCAATAAGAGCATCAACCGACTCTTCGCGGCCACATGCCAACACCTCAACGCGTCCATCTGGCAAGTTCTTCGCGTACCCAGTCAAAGACAGCTTTAATGCCTCGTGCGCGGTGTGATAACGAAAGCCAACGCCCTGAACGTGACCTGTGACATAGGCCTTGACGCATTTTTGAGACATCGGTCACCTCCACTGTATTTCCATTGCATAATGACATCTGTATAACGCTACATGAGACAGTCGTTTGACAGGATTACGTCATGAAAGAAGTAGCGTTTCGATGGATTGATAAATACCTCATCCACCTTCGGCTCCAAGAAAAATTTTACCTTATCTTTTTCCTTCCCCTCCTCGCAATGATAGTGATAGCGCTGACACTCGATGCAGCGTCGGACACGCGAGTGGCAACCAACATGCAAGCGGAAGGCCAAGCCATTCAAGCCCTTGTGGCGAAATACGATTTGCCGGCGCAAGAAGTACGCACGGTGCTACAAAACCAGCAAAGCGGGTTTACGCTTACGCCGTCGGGACAGCTTGACTATCAAGCCGATGGCACCTTGTTCACCTACCTTGGCACGCTCGATTGGAGCTTGCTCCTTGGCATGGTGGTGGTGATTGCGCTGTTGACCTATTACATCATGACCTTTATCGGCGGCGCGATGTACACCATGAATCAAGCTCTCTTAAAGCTAGCAGATGGGGAACTCAGCTACCGAATGAACTTCTTCCCAGTGCGAGATGAGTTCAGCCAGATCGCGATTACCATCGACAAAGTGCTTGAGCGTGAGCAAAACATGGTGAAAGCCATTCAGCAAAGCGCAGAGATGATGGATAGCTTGTCGTCGAGCCTGCAGCAGCGCAGCGACGAAAGTGAATCACTGGGTGAAAGCCAACGTCAGTATCTTGATTCACTCGCCAGTGCCACCGAAGAAATGGCGGGGTCGATTCGTGAAGTGGCGAGCCACGCTACCGATACATCTACCCAGACCCAAGAGGCCACCGAGGCAGCTCAGCAAGGGCGTCAACAAGTGCAGCAAACCATGGCGGCGATTAACGCGCTGGCCAGTGAAATTGCTCAAGCTGCTGATAAGGTGACCGAGTTGAATCAAAATGCTGAGCAAATTGGCAGCGTGGTGACCACCATCAACGCCATCAGCGAGCAGACCAACTTATTGGCCCTGAATGCGGCGATCGAGGCTGCCCGTGCGGGCGAGCAAGGGCGTGGCTTTGCGGTAGTCGCCGATGAGGTGCGCACCTTGGCAAGTCGCACTCAAGAGTCCACGGTCGATATTCAAACCATGATTGAGTCGCTGCAAACGCATACCACTGAATTGCGTCGCGTTATGGAGGGCACAGTCGAAAATGCGTCTGCCAGCGAAGCTGCGGTGCAAGAGATTGATGCCGAGATCAGCCAAATCGCCGCCCGTAGCAGCACGATCTCTGATCGCAGTACCGAAATTGCAGCCGCCGCCGAGCAGCAAGGCAACGTGGCGAGCACGATTTCACAAGATGTGGAACAAGTGCGCAGCCAGTCCACGCAAGTCGCACAAATGCTGCGAGATTCTGCTACCGAAGTCAGTGAACTTGGCACRCAAGCGCAGCAATTGAAAACCTTGGTGGCAGGGCTTCGCACCTAAACCTCTTGGTTCACCGCCCGCATGCTTCCTATTACGCGCCCGACTCTGGGCGCGTTTTTATTGCAATGACACCAGCCTTGCTCGACAATACCCGCCCTTTTTTGCTTTATCCGCAAGTCACGTCATGATGCAGGTGCCTTACTCAGCATTTTGACGTGTTTTGCACCACCAAATTGTTAGGAACGTCCATGACTGCCACTGTGTATCTCGCCAAAGGCCGCGATAAATCCATCAAACGCCGCCATCCTTGGATTTTCTCGCGCGGCATTGCCCGTATCGAAGGGAAACCTGCTTTGGGTGACACGGTCACTGTTTGTGATCATCAAGGTGAGTTTTTAGGGCTAGGCGCCTATTCACCCCAATCCCAAATTCGAGTTCGCATGTGGTGCTTTGAAAAAAACCCCATCGACAGTGACTTTTTCCTAGCCCGTATCCGCGCGGCAAAACCGCTGCGTACCATGCTCGCTGAGCGTGATGGGCTCACTGGTTATCGACTATTGGCCGCTGAGTCTGATGGCGTCCCCGGCATCACCGTCGACAAGTACGATAACTACTTGGTGTGCCAATTGCTTAGCGCCGGCGCGGATGCTCAGCGTGATAACCTCGTCACCRCCCTGCGCACCGAGTTTCCAGAGTGCCATATCTACGAGCGTTCCGACGTTGCGATTCGTAAAAAAGAAGGCCTTAAACCGCGCACCGGCGTTTTACACGGTGAGGAGCCACCTGCGTCCGTCATCATCGAGGAAAACGGCGTGGCGATTGAAGTCGATATTGCCAATGGCCACAAAACCGGTTTTTATCTCGACCAACGGGATAGCCGCGAACAAGCGGTGAAATACATGGATGGCAAACGGGTCTTAAATTGCTTTTGCTACACTGGCGGTTTTGGTTTGTATGCGCAAAAAGGCAATGCTAAGCAGGTCACTAATGTGGATGTCTCACAGCCCGCGCTCGACAAAGCGAAAGCCAATGCGGCGAGAAACGGCTTTGATCTCACCCGTGCTGAGTTTGTGAATGCCGATGTGTTCAAGCTGCTGCGCACTTATCGCGAACAAGGCGAACGCTTTGATGTGATTGTGATGGATCCGCCTAAATTTGCAGAGTCCAAATCTCAACTGACCGGCGCATGTCGCGGCTACAAAGATATTAATATGCTCGCTATGCAGCTTCTTAATCCGGGCGGTGTGCTGCTCAGCTATTCGTGCTCGGGCTTAATGGATGCGGGCCTGTTCCAAAAGATACTGGCAGACGCGGCATTAGATGCAGGTAAAAATGTGCAGTTTATTGAGCGCTTTGCWCAAGCGGCAGATCATCCCACTCACAGTGCATATCCAGAAGGTTTTTACCTCAAAGGCTTTGCGTGTTTGGTGCAATAACACACGGTCTTTAACTGGTGTGCGGACGGGTGCAAAGCGCGTCCGTACTTCTGGACACATCTGTCTGATGAATCTACGTTTAAGTAAGTAGCGACCCGACAGGAGTGTTCAGATGCTAAGCCCCATTAAGCCCAACGACGAAGCTCAACGCCTCAAAAAATTACAAGACACTGGCGTGCTTGATACCGAAGACGAAGAGCGCTTTGATCGCATCACTCGCTTAGCTAAACGCCTTTTCGATGTCCCCATCGCCCTCGTCAGCCTCATTGACGATGATCGCCAGTGGTTTAAATCCTGCTTTGGCCTTAACGTACGCCAAACGCCACGCGATATCTCTTTTTGTGGTCATGCTATTTTGGGCGATCAACCCTTTGTGGTGAAAGACGCCAGTCTCGATCCACGCTTCGCTGATAATCCCCTCGTTGCGGGCGAGCCACATATTCGCTTTTATGCTGGATACCCGCTCTCGCTTGGCGACGGGAGTAACATGGGCACCCTGTGTGTGATTGATGATAAGCCGCGCCGTTTTAGCGATGAAGATCTGCGCTTTTTGAAGGATTTGGCCCTGCTCGCCGAGAGTGAGCTCTCCTCAGCGCAAACCGCATATACTGATGATCTCACGGGAATATCTAATCGACGCGGCTTTATGCAGCTAGCCAGTCGCGCCGTACAGCACTGTCAGCGCATGAATTCGCCGTATTCACTCGCGTTTATCGATTTAAACGATTTTAAAATCATCAATGATACTTATGGTCATTCCGAAGGGGATATCGCCCTTCGTCATATGGCTAATCTGCTGCGCGCCAACATGCGCGAATCCGATGTGTTTGCGCGGTTTGGTGGCGATGAGTTTGTGGTGTTTCTCTCCGGTGCTGGGCGTGAAGCCGCCGAGCAAGCACTCGACCGTTTTTCCGGTGTTGTGGAGCGGTTTAATCAAATCAATCGCCACACCTACCCTATCTCATTCAGTTATGGCGTGGCGACCAGTTCCATGTCGACGCCGCGCAGCTTGGATGATCTACTGGATGAAGCAGACACCAAGATGTACCAGCAAAAAAAAGCCAAGGTGTAAGCCAAAAAGCGGGGTGTCCTACCCCGCTTTCGGTTAATGCCCGTGCGAATACCAGCCTATCCCTCTTAGGAAGAAGACAGCGCCGCTGCAATGGTCTCCAAACTGCTCGGATCGTCAATCGTCGAGGGGACTTGGTAAGATTCGCCATCCGCCATCTGACGAATAATACGACGCAAGATTTTACCTGAGCGTGTTTTAGGCAACTTCTCCACGATAACCGCGTGTTTAAAGCAAGCGATCGCGCCAATTTGATCCCGCACACGCTGCACCAATTCCCGTTCTATCTCGCCACCCATAGAGACAAAGCCATCTTTCAACACCACTAAGCCGAGCGGCAATTGGCCTTTGAGCTCATCGTGCATGCCCACCACCGCACACTCGGCGACCGCGTCATGGCTGCCTAATACCTCTTCCATTTCGCCAGTCGATAAACGGTGCCCCGCGACGTTAATCACATCGTCAATCCGTCCCATCACAAACACATAGCCATCTTCATCCATGTAGCCACCATCACCGGAGACATAGTAACCGGGGAATTGGCTAAGATAGCCAGACTCAAAGCGATCGTGGTTGCGCCACACCGTCGGCAGGCAGCTAGGCGGCAGAGGACGCTTCACGGCAATGTATCCTTGCTGGTTTGGTGCGGCAATCTCGCCCATTTCATTGAGAATACACACCTGATAGCCAGGACTTGGCATGGTTGCCGAGCCGGGCTTGGTCGCAAAGCAGGTTAACCCTAATGGATTGCCTGCAATCGCCCAGCCAGTTTCGGTTTGCCACCAGTGATCAACCACGGGTCTCTGGGTCTTTTCTTCCACCCACTCCAATGTCGGTGGATCAAGCCGTTCACCTGCCATAAACACCGTGCGTAACGATGTCATCGGATAGCGCGCAAGGTGCTCACCGTTTGGGTCTTGCTTTTTAATCGCCCGAAAGGCGGTAGGCGCCGAGAATAAGATGCTGACGTTATACTCATCACACACGCGCCAAAACGCTCCCGCATCCGGTGTACCGACTGGCTTGCCTTCAAACATCACCGTAGTGCAGCCGTGTAGCAAAGGGGCATAGACAATATACGAATGCCCTACCACCCAGCCGACATCCGATGCGGCCCAAAACACTTCGCCGGGTTTGACGTTATAAATCACGCTCATGCTGTACTTCATCGCCACCGCGTGGCCGCCATTGTCACGCACTACGCCTTTGGGTTTGCCCGTGGTGCCGGAGGTATAAAGGATATATAAAGGATCGGTGGCATTGACGGGCACTGGCGCCGCAGGCGTCGCTTCAGCTAATAATGCCGCCCAGTCAGCATCACGCGGATTATCTAAATTGGCACGACACATGGCACGCTGATAGACCACCACATGGTCGGGTTTGTAACGACTGTCCATGATGGCTTGATCAACCATCGGCTTATAAGCCAAGGTTTTCGCGCCCTCGATGCCGCATGAGGCGGTGAGCACCACTTTGGGCTCCGCGTCTTCAATCCGTACCGCCAGCTCATTCGGGGCAAAGCCACCAAAGACTACCGAGTGGATCGCCCCAAGCCGTGCGCAAGCGAGCATGGCCACGGTCGCTTCTGGGATCATGGGCATATAAATCACCACGCGGTCCCCCTTTTCAACCCCTAGCCCTGCCAGCATGCCCGCAACTTTCGCCACGTAGTCACGTAAAGCCGCATAGGTATAGGTGGTTTTTTTGTTGGTAACCGGTGAGTCGTAAATAAGTGCAGTTTGTTCGCCCCGACCTTGTTCAACATGCGCATCGAGTGCCATATAGGCAGTGTTCATGGTGCCATCGGCAAACCAGCGCTCAATGCCATTATCGTCTTTGCTAAGAATGGTTTGTGGAAAGGTAAACCAATCGAGCTGCTTGGCCTGTGCCTGCCAAAATCCCTCGGGGTCACGACTGGCCCAATCCGCATGGTGTTGGTAACTTGCTTCTTGCATAAGCGGCTCCTTATCGCCCACCCTTGGCAGGCGATACGTTTGCAGGCAATGGATTCATTCCGCGTGCTTAGTTAATCACAAACAGCGACATAAATTCGTGCACCGGGGTTTTCTCCAGCGCGGCCTGGTCGCTACACAAGGCAGCGATTTTTTCACTCTGTGCGCGCGGGAAACGGGTCGCCAAGTTGGTGCGGAATTTTTGCTCCAGCACGGGGATCCCTTCTTCGCGACGGCGGCGGTGACCAATTGGGTATTCCACCGCGACTTGTTCAGTACTGCTGCCATCGGTAAAGAAAATTTGGATCGCATTGGCAATCGAGCGCTTGTCAGCTTCAAGGTATTCCGCGCTATAACGCGAGTCTTCTTTGATCACCATTTTTTGCCGTAGCGCATCAATACGCGGGTCGGCGTGATGGAAGGCGTCTTCGTAGTGCTCGGCCACTAGATTGCCGTATAGCAGCGGTACTGCCACCATATATTGCAGGCAGTGGTCACGGTCAGCCGGGTTAGCCAACTCCCCTTCTTTGGAAATGATGCGAATGGCCGATTCATGGGTGGTGATTTCAATACGTTCAATCTCATCCACCCGGTCTTTCACCTGTGAATGCAAGGTCACCGCCGCCTCTACCGCCGTTTGAGCATGAAACTCCGCTGGGAAGGAAATCTTGAACAATACGTTTTCCATTACGTAGCTGGCAAAGTCTTGTTTGACACTAAAAGCGTTGCCGTTAAACAGCACATCGTAATAGCCCCACTTAGGTGCGCTGAGCACCGACGGCAAGCCCATCTCGCCTTTCATGGTGATCATCGCCAACCGCACCGCGCGGGAGGTGGCATCGCCCGCCGCCCACGATTTGCGTGAACCGGCGTTTGGCGCATGGCGGTAGGTGCGCAGCGCACAGCCATCCACCCAAGCTTGTGAGACGGCATCAATGATCTGATCGCGATTACCGCCCAACATTTTGGTAACCACAGCCGTTGATGCCACACGCACCAATAAAACGTGATCGAGCCCAACACGGTTAAAGCTATTCTCAAGGGCGAGCACGCCTTGGATCTCATGCGCTTTGATCATCGCAGTCAATACATCGCGCATGGTAAGCGGCGGTTTACCTTCGGCCACGGCCACACGACTTAAGTAATCGGCGGTGGCCAAAATTCCACCTAGGTTATCGGACGGATGGCCCCACTCGGCGGCGAGCCAAGTATCGTTAAAATCGAGCCAGCGAATAATACAGCCGATGTTAAACGCGGCAGTGACCGGATCAAGCTCGTGGGAAGTGCCCGGCACACGCGCCCCGTGGCGTACTGTGGTGCCCGGCACCAGTGGGCCCAGGTGTTTAGTACATTCAGGGAAACGTAGCGCCAGCAAGCCGCAGCCAAGGGTATCCATCAAACAGTTACGGGCGGTGTTGTAGGCTTCTGCCGAGGCAATCGGCGTGCTATCGACATAGTCAGCAATTTGTACCAATAAGGCATCGGGGTCGGGGCGCTGGTTCAGTTCTACGTTGTTGCTCATGGTCAATTCCTTCTGTGATTTCAATCGGGTAAATGCGCGCTGATTAAGAGCGCTGATCGATAGGTAGCCAATCTTGGTGTTCAGGGCCGTCGTAATCGGCACTTGGTCGAATAATGCGGTTATTAGCGCGCTGCTCAAACACATGCGCCGCCCAGCCCGTTACTCGGCTCATCACAAAAATCGGAGTAAACAATTTGGTTGGGATCCCCATAAAGTGATAGGCCGATGCGTGATAAAAATCGGCATTGGGGAACAAGCCTTTCTCGCGCTTCATCACTTGTTCGACCCGCTCAGACACGTCGTACAGCCAAGCGTCTGGCGCGTTTTGCGCTAGCTGTTTCGACCAATGTTTGATAAGCGCATTGCGGGGGTCTGATTCACGGTAAATTGCATGACCAAAGCCCATCACCTTGTCTTTATTGGCGAGCATTTGCATTAATCCTGCTTCGGCTTCGTCAGGTGTGCGCCATTGTTCTAGCATCGCCATCGCCGCTTCATTGGCACCGCCATGCAATGGGCCGCGTAAGCTGCCGATGGCCGCGGTAATGCAAGAGTGCAAATCGGACAAGGTGGACGCACACACACGCGCAGTAAAGGTCGAGGCATTGAACTCATGCTCGGCATACAGCACCAGCGAACAATGCATCACAGATTCATGCAGTGGCGACGGCGTTTCATCAGTGAGCATTTTGAGGAAGTAACCGCCAATGCTTTTCACCTCCGGCTGATAGGTATCGACTCGTACACCATCATGCGAATAGCGATACCAATAGCAGATAATGGCCGGCAACATCGCCAACAGGGTATCGGTTTTATCCGCTTGCTCACTAAAGTCGGTTTCTTGATCCAAGTTACCCAGCATCGAGCAACCAGTACGCATCACATCCATGGGGTGCGCATTGGCAGGAATTCGCTCCAGCACGGCTTTTAAGGCGTCAGGTAACCCCCGCTTGCCGAMCAAGGTTTCTGTGTAGTCAGCCAGCGCTTGGCGATTGGGGAGTTGGCCTTTGAGTAGCAGGTAAGCCACTTCCTCAAATTGGGCGTGATTGGCTAAATCGGTAATGTCATAACCGCGATAGGTTAATCCAGTGCCGGTTTGCCCCACCGTACACAAGGCGGTGGTGCCGGCACTTTGGCCGCGAAGGCCCGCGCCGGAGAGTGATTTATCTTTGGGTGCGACGGCGACATTTGTCATGATTGGCTCCTTTCCTTTGATGCCATCAGATTCAACCGCTGCATGAATCCGTGAACGTGGCGATAATTCCAGTGGTGTAACCGACGTTTTCACACCGAGAGTGTGCGTCTGTGATCACTCTTTTCCAAATAGGCGATCCAATTGCTGTTCGTAGGCGTGATACCCCAAGAAGTCATAGAGCGCATCACGGGTTTGCATGGTGTCTACCACGTTTTTCTGGTGGCCATCATCCAGCAAGTGTTGATACACATTGAGGGCGGCTTGGTTCATGGCACGAAATGCAGAGAGCGGATACAGCACCATGCTGACCCCGACGCCCGCCAACTCTTGGCTGGTAAACAGTGGGGTTTGACCAAACTCGGTGATATTCGCCAGCACCGGCACCTTTACTTGCTCGACAAAGGCTTGGTACTGCTCGAGTGTTTGCATGGCTTCGGGGAAAATCATGTCCGCCCCTGCTTCTACGTACGCTCTAGCGCGGGCGACGGCACTGTCCATGCCTTCCACCGCCAAGGCGTCGGTGCGCGCCATGATCACAAACTCAGGATCGGTCCGCGCATCCACCGCGGCTTTAATGCGGTCGACCATTTCAGCTTGGCTGACAATTTCTTTGTTGGGACGATGACCGCAGCGCTTTTGCGCCACTTGATCTTCCATATGTACCGCACCTGCACCGGCCCGCTCCATTTCGCGAATGGTGCGAGCAATATTGAGCGCGCCGCCAAAGCCGGTATCTATATCCACCAGTAAGGGCACGTCGGTTGCTGCGGTGATCCGGCGGACATCTTCCAACACGTCGTTGAGAGTCGTGATCCCCAAATCCGGTAAGCCATAAGAGGCATTGGCAATTCCACCTCCTGACAGATAAATGGCTTGATGCCCCACTCGCTCTGCCATCATGGCGCAATAGGGGTTAATCGTACCGACGACTTGCAGCGGAATATTGTTGCGTACCGCTTGGCGAAAACGTGCACCTGCACTCATAGCATTCTCCTTGTAAATTAGTGACTTAGCGGGACTCACCACCGCACTATTTTTAATTCGTCAGTTGCTATTCAATCAGCAATTTGTTGCTCAATCAGTTGGCGACTGCGCTGAATATGTCGACGCATCAGCATTTCGRCCAACTCGGCATCGCGCTCGCGAATTGCCGCTAAAATTTGCATGTGCTCTTGCAGCGCCTGCTTAGGGCGAGAATGCGCCCGCGGCGATTGAAACCGGTACATCCGCAGCAAGTGGTACAACTCACCACACAACAGGTTGATCAGTTTCTGGTTATGACTGGCTTTGATGATGCAATAATGAAAATCAAAATCGCCTTGTTGGTGAAAGTAGGCCGCCCCGTCCACCCGTTCGATATAGGCATGGTGGGTGTCGAGCACTGCACTTAACTGCTCAATTTCCTCATCGGTGATGTGCGCGCAAGCCAGTCTTGCGGCCATACCTTCTAACGCTTCTCGCACCGCATAAATCTCAGCCAGTTGACGATGCGTGAGAGTCACTACCCTTGCCCCCACATGTGGCACACGCTCTACCAATCCCAGGGCTTCGACCCGCATCATGGCCTCGCGCAGTGGCCCTCGACTGACGCCAAATGCAGCAGCCAATCCCGCTTCCGATACCTTAGTGCCCGCTGGATAAGTGCCGGTGACAATCGCCTCGATAAGTTGCTCGGTTAGGCTGGCTGACTTGGTGGGCTCACGTGGCTCAGCAGGCAACGATTGCGCGTTCTGCGCGAGAAATTGGTCATTTGTCGACAATAAAGACATAAATACCGCCTAAAAACTTCAATATAGCCAGAATAGAACAATATTGTAGACAATGTAGATTAGACTTTGGTCTGTAGCGGCGCCTTTTTATCGTGATAAAAACCACAACGTAAATGATAATGTACGCATTGGATTGTTATTCACTTGTTATCAAACGGGCGTTTGACTCGACCTATTGCGAGAGCGGCGTATGGTAGTGCGGTCGTTTTAATAGGGATAGAACGCAAATATGGATAGAAATCATTCCAAGCGTGAAAACGCACTCGCGCTGCTTATCGGCAGTAGTTTGGTATCACTCGGCATCTTCTTTTTCAACCAAGTAGGGTTATTGACCGGCGGCACCGCTGGATTAGCGCTGTTTTTACAGCGAGTCACTGACTTCAGTTTTGGTGAGCTTTTCTTCGTGATCAACCTGCCTTTTTATTGGCTCGCCTACACCCAAATGGGGAAACGCTTTACCTTAAGTACCTTGGTTGCGGTCAGCATCGTCTCATTTTGCGCCGATCATTTAACCGCTGTGCTCACCATCAACACCATTCATCCTGTTTATGCCGCGCTATTTGGCGGCGGGCTAATCGGCATGGGCATGCTGGTGATGTTCCGCCATCAATGCAGTTTGGGCGGATTTAACACCTTAGCGCTGTTTTTGCAGCAGCGGTTTGGTATCCGCGCGGGAAAAGTGCAAATGGCGCTGGATTGCTCGATTGTGATCTTATCACTGCTGGTGGTCGAGCCTTGGCTCATTGGCTTATCGGTCGCTGCCGCAATCACGACCAATCTCGTCCTTGCCATGAACCATAAACCCGGACGCTACCAAGTTCAGCCGCCCCAAGCCGTATAGCGGGCGTGAATGACACGGAAAACATACATAAGCATAGATAGAGGCGGCCTTCCGCCTCTTTTTTCAATCACTTCCTCTACAACACCTTGTCCCCAATCGTTACGATAGCGCCTTGATATCTAAATACGAATCACTCTTACAATTGATTGCTGCGCATGCTAAATTTCGCCTTTTAGGCGCCAATCATAAGGAGTGTTGATGAACGCGGCCGATCCTAGCTTTGAAGCACCACAACTGCCTGCCGCGGTTGCACTGTCCCCTTTTCCCACCGCATTAGGCTTGTCAGTGATCCCTGATGATGTGCAAGGCTTGTCGCTTCGGGAACAACTCACCACACCACAAGGACTGGCGCAATGTTTTGCCGCGGTAAACTCGACCTATGGCGATGCCGATAGCCGTGCCCAAGGCACGCTTTTTATCGGCGCCTATGCCTATGAGTTTTTGCTTCCAGTGCTGGCTAGCTGGCTTCAGGCTGGACAACTCCCCTCGCTGGACTTAGATAACTGGCAAGTTAAATACCAGCCTACCCGTGTCACCAAACCGAATGGCAAGGAGCTGGTGTATCACAAGCCTCATTTTTATCTCAATGCCTTGATTGGCTGGAAACAACCTGCGGCAGAAGAGTGGCTAACGATTTTGCACGGCGCGTTATTACGTCACTTTTCGCCAATCGTTGATGCGGTCGCGGAACAAAGCGGTATGCGTGAGGGGCCACTTTGGAAAGTGGTTGCCGATTCAATCTGTATTGCCTTTTTGATGGTGGGTAAACATCGTGATTGTGAGCAGGCCGCACGTGACGCGGCGCTGTCGATCGTCCATCAACGCGGCACCCCGCTTTATAGCAAGCGAAGTGGTTTTCACGATGTGACCGTCTACGATCCGAACGACACCCAAACCGTGCTGCAAACCCATAGCTTCCGTCTGCGCGGCGGCTGCTGCCGGATCTTTACCGTTGATGAACACAGTTATTGCTCAACCTGCTGCTTTTTAAAACCTGACGAACAAGCTAAGCGCCTTGCAGAAGTTGCGTGTCAGCGTGAAGGCGTGGCACTGGACACGCAGCCTCGCTAACTCAGCGCCACATCGACCCAAACAAGACGATGATCGGAGTGAACACGCGCATGCTCTTGGCCGTTTTTATCACAAATCAGTGGGTAGTCGGCATCATCAGGGGCAGGCCAAAATACGCCGGAGGCTAACACCGCGAGCTCACACGAAGGTAGGACATAATCGAGGCGCAACCCACCGTTATGGGTAGCAATTGCCCGCCCTTTACCATCGATAAAGCGAAAGGCGTGAGACCGTGCCGCCTCACTTTTTGGCACCTGTGCGCCGAGAGCGACCTCGGGATGCACACGCGGATGATTGAGCAAAGCGCCAATGGCTTGCTTATCCCCATCGCCGTAGCTCGGATCTGCATTTAAATCGCCAATCACCACAAACGGCGTCTCGGGGGAAAGCCCGCCGTGAGCGCCCTTGTCGTCCACCAGCCAGTCGGCGTTATCCAAAAGGCCAATCAGTTGGTGAATTTCATCACTGTTGCGCCGCCAGTTACGCTTTTCTGGCCCATCAAACACGGGCGGTGTGGGATGACAGGCCACCACTTGTATTCGTTCATCACCAACCAGAATCGGCACTGACACCAAGTTTTTCGAGGCGAGACGTAGCGCCTGTTGTGCTTGTTCGGTGTAATACTCCGCTGGGAGTTGATGGTGAGGTAATTGATGCCATGCAAAGTGCTGCCAAGTGCGAATCGCATCGTCTTCGATGGGGTAACGCGATAAAATCACATAGCCAAATTGACCATGATAGTCGCCAAAACCATGACACTGCTGAGCATTCGTTAAGTGTTGATGCTCACTGACTGGCACCGTGAGTTTTAACCCCGTGTTGGTGGCAGGCAAGTAGCGATACGGATAATCAATCGGCATGTCACCGTGTTGCGATTCAGCCAAATGCCGCTCACAAAATGCGGCGAGCGCACCATCGTCGCCACCGTTGCCCGGATGATCAAACTCGCAAAGCACCACCACATCGGGCCGCACACGTTGTAAGGTCGCGGCGAGGTTTTTAATTTGCCGGCTGGGGGTGGGCGCTAACATCTTTGCTTTGATCTCGCCGGCCTGACGTCCCGCTAGAGACAGGTTGAATTGTGCCAACCTAAGGGTTGAAGGTGCTGTCATAACATCCCAACAATGCGCTACATGATGGGCTATTTTAACAAGCTATCGAGGGCACGACGAATTTGTCGCGCATCTTCTTCAGCACGATGCGGTGCTGGCCCCAACGCCTCCATTTCGCGGCTAAAGTCACGCCGATCGAGATCACTGTGCTTTTTTAGCCATTGATTCACCTCCATTAGGGTGAATGAAGGACGCATGTAGCAGGCTTTGTAAAGCCGCCCCATCCAAAACAGATCCCATTGACTATCGCACAAAACATGATCAAAAGGCGCGAGGGTCTGGTTGAGATGCTGGCATACATCGAGCACACTGATGCCTTCGCTAAAAAGGCGTTCACGCGAGATCCCATGTATTCGGGTTTCGGCTTCTTTGTCCCAGTGATTCCAGTGCCCACTGGCGGTGGAAGGGTCAATCAAAAAACTGTTGCTGTCGCCACTTGGCAACACGTATCCCACTTCGATGGGATAAGACGATAACGACAAACCGGATGCTTCAAAATCCAGTGTCACCCACATACGCGTACTCCTTGCTCATAAACTCTCCTGCATGACTAGGCACTTCCTTTGCCTTGTTAGTTAACTGTAGCCTTTTTGTTGCCACTTCGATGGGTTGTCGCGCTACTTTTGCGTGCTTGGTTAACTTGTGACTGAAAATCCTGACGTTTTTCATTGGATGCGTCAGTTTTTTCTTATTATGTGACACTCTAAACAGTGCTATGCCAAGGTTTTGTCAGCGGTACGCTATATTTCACTACCGGATTGAATTAGGCTTCGATAACACCCTGATAAACGCAGTTTGACGTTAAACCGCCATGTTTTAAATAGGAAGCAGCATGAAACAAACGTCTCGCACCATGTCCGCGCGCAAACACATTGCATTAGTGGCCCACGATCACTACAAAGACGCCTTGAGTGAGTGGGTTAAAAAACACCAAGATGTGCTGAGTCAGCATGAGCTTTATGCGACCGGCACCACCGGGCATATTCTTGCGCGCGAAACCGGATTAACGATCACCCCTTTGATTAGTGGCCCGATGGGGGGTGATCAACAACTGGGCGCCATGATTTCTGAACAGAAAATCGATGCGATGATTTTCTTTTGGGATCCGCTCAATGCCGTCCCGCATGATCCAGATGTCAAAGCGCTACTGCGTGTCAGCACCGTATGGAATATTCCCGTTGCCACCAACCGCGCCACCGCAAGCTTTTTGATTACCTCACCGTTATTTGGTCAAGAAGTGGATATTCAAATCCCTGATTATCAAGCTTATTTAGACGAGCGCTTATAATCTTTTACCCCGCACTGTCCGTCGATGACTAATGTCGTCTATGGCTAACAGTGTGGGGACTGTCTCACTGATACCCTTTCAGTTCCGCCACAAACGATGAGGCACGGCCTTTTTGGTGTACAAGCCACACTTGTTTTTGTGCGCGTGTCAGGGCGACATAAAACAGTCGTCGTTCTTCCGCGTGCTCAATCGGCTCTTCATTTTTTCCCAGTAACGCCTCATCGAGTGAGAGCGAACGCGGCTTGGCCGGGAAGACCCCTTCATCCATGCCAAGGATGAACACATAGTGCGCTTCTTGCCCCTTGCTGGCGTGTGCAGTGGTATAGCGAAGCGCCAATGAAGGATACGCATTCTGCCAGCTTTCTAGCGCGTCAGGACAAACGGCATGCGTGCGGCCTAGCAGCATCACACTCACTGCATGCTCTGCTTTGGCGTGCTTTTTAGCCAAACTTGCCAGCGTTTTTTCTAACGTATCGTCCGTGATCACCTTGATCACTTTAGGCGCTTTCGCTGGTGCCTTGTCACGCGCATAATCCAACTGTTTGCTGAGCTGCTTGGGGTTTTGCTCAATGAACTGCTGCGCCACCTTCCCCAAGGTAGACGGATAGCGATAACAGGTGGTCAGCCAGCAAATTTCACTGTCACCGAAACGCTGTGCAAACTCTGTGGTTAAGCTGACATCGGCACCAGCAAAGCGATAAATGGCTTGCCAATCATCCCCCACGGCATACAAGGAGGCGCGTGGTGATTGGGTTTCACTGTCCGCTTTACCGTGACACAGTGCCTCTAACATTGCCAACCGTGCCGGCGAAATGTCCTGGTATTCATCAACCATGACAAACTGGATGGGCGTGGTGAATTTTCGCTGCTGAAACAGCTTGGTGGCTTGGGTAATCAATCCATCAAAGTCTACCGCGTTCTCCGCTTTTAGCGCCTGTTTGTAGGCTTGGTACAATGGCCAAATCACCGCCAGTTCATTTTTTAACGCACTCTGCTCCTCATAGCTTGCCAGTTTATCGGTCAACGCACRCTTGGTGGTATTGGCTTGGATCACCCGTGAAAGGCGCGACCAAACCCAAGTGTGCAACCGGCTGTCATGGGCACACGCAGTCAGTTCAGTGTTCTCATCAAGCGGCAGTGTTTGTTGCTGATGCAGTTTATCCCATGCTTTACGGGGAGAGGGCTGTTGCCACTGTTCGGCAAGTGTTTGAGTCAGCCACGCCGCTTTGGCTGTATCATCACTGGCGAGTGGAGAAATCATCGGCGCCTGCCCTTGGTGATCGGCAAGTTGCTGGCGGGCAAAGCCATGAAAGGTAGTGACATTCACCTCATGACCGGTTTTAGTCTTTATCCGCGTTTTCAGTTCTTCAGCGGCATCACGACCAAAGGCCAGCAGCAATAGTTGCTCTGGTTTGGCTTGACCACTTTCAATCAAGTAGGCGGCGCGTGCCACCAATACGCTGGTTTTTCCACTACCGGGCCCCGCCACCACCAAGGTATGAGATTCATCGGTGAGCACGGCGGCGCGCTGCCCGTCATTCAATGGCGATGATTCGATGCGATCAAACCAAGCTTGCCACTGATTGAGCATCATCGCTTGCCATTGCTGATTGCGCGTCTTGAGCCACTGTTTATCCCCCCGCAAAACGGGTGCCAGTGTCGTTGCCATCACTTCATCTAAGCTGGCCAAGAATGAGGCTGGGATCCCCTCGCCTTCTAGCTTTTCGACTAGGATTTGTTGCGCCGCGCGCAATTGCGATAAGCGAACATAAGCGGGTGCATTCACCAGTGCATCATACTCTGCCAGCAAACTGGGCCGGATCAGCGCCAGCCGTTTTTGATAACGGGCAATATAGGCTTGATAACTGCGATAGATGGTTTGCCCTGCCTGCTGGGCGCGGTGCCAAGGCAAGCCAAAAACCTCAAAAGGCAGCGGATCGCCCTCTTCGGTATAACCGGTGAGCGAAATCGTTCCCCACAGCAACCCGCGCGACACCGTGAGCTGCCCATCCCATGCCGAAAAAGGAATATATTGCCGATGGTGACGAGATTCGAGCAGTAAGCCGTCATCTTCGAGCTGCAAGCTGTAATGGTCGCCATAAACAAGCCATTGTGCCCAGCGGTTTGCGGAGAGTTTCATACTCATGAGTCAGTGCGTAAAAACGCGCTTTCCAGCCTTGATAAGATGACAGGCATGCTACTGCGCAACTCTCGATAAATCAATTCACTAGCAATATGGCTTCCCGCCGCATCACCTATAGCACGCTATGGATTTGACTTGTCGCAAGCTATTTCTAAAAAGCGCACGAAAACGCGCGGATGACGCTTAGTTTTTCAGTGTCTTTCTGCTATCTTGCCCTCATTGTKGGCTTAATCCGTGTTTTTATGTCCTTTTCGTTGCCACGCTTTCCTTCGATGCCACTGACGCTACGCGAGTACTGGGCGAACCACCGTATCAATGACAGTATCCGCGTCCTAATCGCTTTAATGGGGGTTGCCCTTTACGCGGGATACGCTGGTCGCACCGATATTGTCACGCCACTGGTGCTCGGGGTCATCGCTTCAGCATTAGCGGAAGTGGATGATCACCTATGGGGTCGGATAAAAGCCTTGGGCGTGACGCTCACCTGCTTCGCGGTCGCCTCTTTCTCGGTTGAATTGCTTTACGATTGGCCTTGGCTGTTTGCATTAGGGCTAACCGTTTCCAGTTTTGGCTTTATCATGCTGGGGGCCATTGGGGAGCGTTATGGCACCATCGCCTTTGCCTCATTGCTACTGGCGGTATACACCATGTTGGGGATGGAGCAAGGCAGTGATCTGTGGCTTCAACCCATGATGCTGCTCTCAGGCGCATTTTGGTACGGGTTACTATCGCTGGTTTGGATTGTGATTTGGCCGCACCGTCCCGTGCAGCACCGACTCGCAGCGGTCTTTCGCCAAACCGCCACTTACATGGAAACCAAGTCCAGTTTGTTCCATCCGGTTGCCGAATTGGTTCCGCAACCTACTCGTATCGCCGCCGCCAACCAAAATGCGCAAGTGGTAGCCGCGCTCAACCAAGCCAAAGCATCATTACTGGCGCGAGCACGACGCGGCCGTCTGACCCAGCGGCATCAAACCTTGCTGCAAACGTATTTTATCGCCCAAGACATTCACGAGCGGGTTAGCTCGTCCCATTATCGTTACCAAGATCTTGCCGCCCACTTTTTCCACTCGGACATTTTGTTTCGCTTCGAAGCATTGCTCAATGTGCAAGCGCGCGCGTGCCGTGAGGTAGCGCAAGCGCTCTCGTTGGGGATCAGCTATCAACATCATCATGCAGGACAGCAAGCATTAACGGCTATCCAGCAATCGATGGCGTATTTGGCTAAACACCAAGACAGCCATACTCGCACCGCATTGCTGAATCAGTTGCAGTTTTTATACAAAAACCTGGAGACGGTTGAGCAGCAGTTGGCGAGCTTGAGTAACCTCGCAGTTGATAGCCGAGCCCAAGAAAATGAATTGGCTGATCCCGATGCGCGCTCTGTTGGTGAGATGCTCTTTCGCATTCGCCAACAACTGACGTTTCGATCGTTGCGTTTTCGCCATGCGGTGCGCTTGTCGTTATCGCTCCTCGCGGGGTATGGCGTGATTCAAGGCCTCTCGCTTGAGCATGGCTTTTGGATCTTGATGACCATTCAGTTCGTTTGCCAAACCAATTACTCAGCCACACGCAGTAAGCTTAAAGAGCGGATTGTCGGCACTGTGGCTGGCTTGCTACTCGGCGTGCCGGCCTTATATCTGTTTCCCGATCCCAGCAGTCAATTGGCCTTGATGGTCGTCACTGGGGTGCTATTTTTCGCGTTCCGCACCGTTCAGTACACCCTAGCCACCTTGTTTATCACCTTATTAGTATTAATGTGCTTTAGTCAGTTCGGGGAAGGTTTCGCAGTGATCTTACCGCGTTTGGGCGATACCGTTATTGGCTGTTTGATTGCCGTTGCGGCGGTCCGTTATGTGTTGCCCGACTGGCAAGCGCACCGTCTCCGCGGGATCATGACAGAAGCCTTGCAAGCCAATCGGGACTATTTAGCCCACGTGATTGCCCAATACCGAGTAGGTAAACGCGACACCCTTGCCTATCGAATTGCGCGGCGCCAAGCGCACAATGCGGATGCGGAGCTGACTACCGCGATCAGTAATATGTTGGCGGAGCCTGGCCGCTATCGCACCAACATCGAAGAAACCTTCCGTTTCTTATGTTTAAACAACGCGATGCTAAGCTATATCTCTGCCCTTGGCGCGCATCGAAGCCGGATGGATGATGAGGTCAACCATCAAAAAGTGGCCCAGCTTCACCGTGATATCCACCAAGGGTTAACCCAATTAACCGAGCTACTGACCCAGCCTACCAACCATGATGCACAGCTGGCGTTACCAACCACTGATGACATGCATCAGACTCACGGCGGCTACGTAGAGCCTGTCGATAACACACCGCTGACGATGGTATTGCAGCAATTACAACTGATTCAGCGCATGCTGCCAGAGCTTAACCAGTTGACACTCACGCTGCGCCAACAAGCCCTGAAACAAAGTCGCGCATAATTAACGGCGGGGCCAAGGTCCCGCCTTCGGTGACTCACCCTGCGTACCAATACTCGCGTTGCGTGCGGATACTCGACCTGCACGCCAACGCTAAGTCAGCGGGGTGTCAATTTACAACAATTTACGTTGTTGATGGTTGAAAGCCCATGATGTAGACCGGATATTATTAATACAGCCACCTGAAGTGACTTAACGCTATACCCAAATGACTCGTTTGGAAGCTAGGGTATACACTTATATTTTTAGCGGCTCGTTTAGCCGCATCGCCCGCCTGGAGCAATTATGGCTATTCATGTAGGAATCATCGACTCGGATCCCGTCCGATTGGTCACCCCCGTGTTACACCAGCAACTGCCGGTGAGCAAGTTGGTGTTAATAGGCACCCTTGAGCAAGACCTAGAATTTGAACGCCTTACCCGCGTGCTTGCGCCAAAAGGCATCGAAACCGAGTTTTTTGAAATCTCCGATGATATCAATATCCGTGAATTAAAAAGCCAAGTGAAACAACTGGCCGAACAGCTTAGCACCACCTCTGAAGATATCCTTTTTAACGCGAGCTGTGGTCTGCGTCATCAACTGCTGTCT
The DNA here is from genome assembly GCF_001995355.1 of Salinivibrio sp. PR919. Classification (NCBI taxonomy): domain Bacteria; kingdom Pseudomonadati; phylum Pseudomonadota; class Gammaproteobacteria; order Vibrionales; family Vibrionaceae; genus Salinivibrio; species Salinivibrio sp. PR919. The sequence continues at coordinate 25,926 of NZ_MUFL01000040.1, forward strand.
GCTTACGAAGTGTTTCGCACCTATCAATGGCCCAGCTATGTCATTGAGCCTTATAGCGATGAATTGWGCTGGTTGTATCCAGACGGGTTGCCACAACAGCAAGTCGAAGACCATATTAGCTTGACCGAATACCTCACGATTTTTGGCGCCCGTTGTGAGCGTCATGATGACGATGTGATCGGTTGTTTAACCGATGATATTTATCGTTTGGGCGAAAAGTGGGCCAGCAATGCTTATGAATTAGGACCCGGCTTGGCGACACTGAACTATTTAGCCACCACGTGTCGCAAGGAACAGTGCCTTGATGTGACGTTAAGCGAGAAACAGCAAGGCTACCGTGAACTCGGTATGCTGCTTGACGATCTGACTGAAGCTGGGCTCGCAACATACCAAAATGGGGTGCTAACCTTTAGTTGTGAGGAAGCGCGTCGCTTTGCCAATGGTGAATGGTTAGAAAGCTACGTGCATTACACCGTCACGTCCATTCAAAAAGAAATGCCAACCATTCAAGATAATTCACTCTCCGTACAAGTATATCGCCAAATTGGCGAGCGCGAAGTGCGTAACGAGCTTGATGTGGCGACTGTGGTCAATAACAAACTGCATATTATTGAGTGTAAAACCAAAGGCATGTCGAGCGATGGCGATGACACCTTGTACAAGCTAGAGTCGCTGCGCGATCTGCTTGGAGGGTTACAGGCGCGAGCAATGTTGGTGAGTTTCCGTCCGTTGCGCCATCACGATATTACCCGAGCTACCGATCTGGGCTTAGCACTGATTGGTCCAGATCAACTTGGTAATTTACGTACCCATCTCTATGATTGGTTTGTCGCCGCCGGAGGTACTGTCGCAATTCGCACCAGCTAACTCGCGCGCTCAGATTGGCCATCATAAAAAACGCGGCGCTCATGATGATCACCGCGTTTTTTGATACCACAATGTCTGAATTACAGCAGTTTACGAGCAGCTTCAACCACAATCTTGATCGAACGCGCTTCGGTTTCTTTAAGCGTTGCGTGGTCAGGGATCTCTTTTTGGGTACGATTAATAATCACACCTGCAACACAGCCCGCACGCAGACCGGAGCTAGCACACATGGTAAGTAGCGTGGCGGATTCCATTTCAAAGTTCAGCACGCCCATGTCTTGCCACTCTTGCATCGAGCCTTGGAAGCGACGTACAACGCGACCACTGAAGGTATCGTAGCGCTCTTGACCCGGATAGAAGGTATCGCTTGATGCAGTCACACCGGTGTGAACCGTTGCGCCATCTTCATCAACCGCCGCTTTCATGGCCGTTGCCACATCAAAGTTAGCCACGGCTGGGAATTCCATCGGTGCAAAATGGGTGCTCGCGCCATCAAGGCGAACAGACCCTGTGGTGACGATCATATCGCCGACATTAATGTTAGGTTGAATGGCGCCGGTAGTGCCGACACGCAAGAAGGTGCGCACACCCAACTGCGCCAATTCTYCAACCGCAATCGAGGTTGATGGGCCACCGATACCGGTTGAGCAAACCACCACAGGCTTACCGTCCAACCAGCCTAGGTACAAGGTATACTCACGCTGAGAGGCAAGAAAGGTTGGGTTGTCCATCAGGTTGGCAATTTTTTCTACTCGCGCAGGATCGCCTGGAATAATCGCAGTGGTGGCGCCTTGTAGGTCGGCGTGGTTAACGCCAAGGTGGAATACAGGGGTATCAGACATAATCAGTCTCCTCGCTGGATGCTGTCAGCAGCATCTTCAAATGATTAAAGGCCTGCCAAAGCAGGCCTGAACTCGAAGTTGTTATGTGTCTAGGATACCCAATTCTTCGGGTATTTATGTGACTTTTATCGACCTATTACACTGTCAATCCTTACAGATTTCAGAATTTAGAGATCGTTATCACTTTATGACAGCGTATGCAGACAAGCGCTGTCAGCTTTATTGGCGCTTGTCTCGCAACAGCCGTAATGCGTTCAACGTGACCAGCGCCGTCGCGCCGCTGTCCGCTAACACCGCCACCCAAAGCCCGGTGATCCCCAAGACACTCGTGACCAGAAAGACACCTTTTAGCCCTAACGCAATGGTAATGTTTTGACGGACATTCGCCTGCGTTGCGCGCGCCAGCTGTAAAATCCCGGGCAATTCAGTCAAACGGTTATGACTTAATGCCGCATCAGCCGTTTCAAGCGCAACATCCGTACCACTGCCCATCGCTACGCCTAATTGCGCCGCTTTCATCGCCGGTGCGTCATTAATACCATCTCCCACCATAGCAACACGATAGTGTTTCGCTAGGGCTTCAACAGCATGAACTTTATCTTCCGGCAATAAGCCTGCGCGAAAGTCGATACCCAGCTCTCCTGCAATCTCTGCTGCCGCAGCCGGATTGTCACCGGTTAGCATCACCGGATGAATACCTAAATCACGTAATTGGTTGACGGCTTGCTTGGCATCGCCCCGCAAGGTATCACGCCAGCCAATCAGACCATGCGGCGCACCCTCGACCATGACGACCGCCACCGTGACACCTCGCTGTGCAATCTCACCGGCTTGGTGTCGCTGATTCGGTGTCAGCATGTCATCCGTCAGTCGGTCGAGTGCGATCAGACTAATCCGACACCCATCGACATCCCCTTTCACACCCTGTCCCGCTTGCGCTTGGATGTTGTGTGCGTCTGGCACTTCAATGCCTCGTTCGGCGGTATAAAGCACCAAGGATTTGGCCAATGGATGATGACTACCTCGCTCAATTGCGGTGGCATACTTAAGTAAGTCCTTCTCGTCACCTTGCCATGTCAGCACATCGGTAACGGTCGGTTTCCCCTCTGTGAGCGTGCCGGTTTTATCAAAAGTGACCGCATTGACACTGGCGAGCATTTCTAACGCCGCACCGCCTTTAATCAGTGCGCCTCGACGCGCTGCCGTCGCCAGACCTGATGTGATCGCTGCCGGTGTTGAAATCACCAAGGCACACGGACAGGCAATTAATAGCAGAGCAAGGCCGCGATACAGCCACTCTTGCCAACTGGCGGCAAAAAACAACGGCGGGACCACGACGACTAATGCGGCAAGCGCAATCATAGTCGGTGTGTACCAACGGCTAAATTTATCGATAAACCGCTCAATCGGTGCTTTTTTCGACTCAGCCTGTTCGATTAAGCGTAAGATCCGGTCAATCGCATTTTCGCCTTGTGCGGATGTGACTGTGAGTTGGACCGTTTTATCAGTCGCAAGGCTGCCTGCCATCACGGCATCACCGACCTCAATATCAACCGGGATGGGCTCTCCCGTTAGCGCACTTTGGTCAAAGCTTGCCATTGCCCCCATCAACTGGCCATCTGCAGGCAAACGCTCACCAGCGCTAATTTCAATCACATCGCCCGGTTGCAGTGCGCTCGCCGCCACGGTTTCACGCTCACCAGATGCATGAACGCGAGTCACTGTCTCAGGAACCAAGGCCATCAGTGACTGAATGCCATCTCGTGCCCGTGAGGCAGCATAACCTTCCAGTCTTTCACCAATCAGGAACAGTACCAGCACCATCGCGGCCTCGGTGGTCTCACCCAAGTACAAGGCCCCGAGTGCGGCGATACTCATCAGTGTTTCAATAGAAAAAGGTGACCCGCTTTTGACCAGTCGTATCGCTTTGCCCACGATTGGCGCCAGTCCAACTAAGGTCGCTAAAGTAAACAGCGCCCACGATAAAGGTTCAGACCAATAATGGAGCCCCCATGCCACCATCATGACCGCAATTAGCCCGAATAACAGCGCATCTTGCCGCCACTTTTTCCATCCGGTTACCTCAGGTTGGGTTTGGTTGAGAGCGACGAGAGGAAAGCCCGCTTTTTGGGCGGCTTGTTCAACAGCACGCTCGGTAGAAGCCTGTGCATCGGCCGTATAAGTAACACGCAGTTTCTCCGTCGCAAACATCACCTGTGCTTGCGCTACGCCTGACGTTGCCAGAATGGCTTTTTCGAGTTTCGCGGCACAGCTTGGACAATCCATACCGGTCACGCCCCACTCGTGCGCATTCACTGAATCGATTGATGTGCGCTCAGAAGAGGTGTCTGCACGTTGTCGCTGAGCATGCGCGTGGCAATGCCCATCCGGATCATCATCGCCGGCGTTACCCTCGCCCTCCGCATGACTGCTGCAACACCCGCTGTCTGGTGCACATTGTGTGGTTCCAACCGCAGAAGTGGTCGGATTCTGATGGTGATGGGGTTGATGACAATGATGCGATCCACAGTGTTTACACATAGTCGGCTCCTTATTGACGGCATATCGAACGTTTATACCTACTATAAGGGTTGGAGCCTACTCCAGAGTCAAGCGA
>NZ_MUFL01000041.1:0-29941 GCF_001995355.1 Salinivibrio sp. PR919
AGGTCAATGAGATATTTATCGATAATAAAAAAATCAATAATCAATCACTTAAGGAGGTTTTTAATATAGAATGAAATAAAAACCTGTTTAAAAACAGTTATTTGAGGATTTTGTTTTTGTTAACAAAAATATTAGTTCTCTCTTGTGTAGGTTTATTAGTTACAGCGTTTTGATATTGATATATAACGACATTTAGCCATTATCGACACCTTCTTATTTTATAAATAAAATTATTAATAATGATTGCTGCCTTTGTTTCTGTGTACTAATACTTTTATATGTACACTGAAAGAGGCAGCAGTTATGAAAGAGTTCTTTCGGTTATTGCAAGTGTGTGGCTTTAGTGTTGTTTTACTCGCCTGCGGTGGCTCGAGCGATTCATCTTCAGAGGGCAACACCTCTGGACCTAGCCCTTCAACCCCTGTGTCTTCTGCGATTGTTGGTATGGCGATCGATGGCTACCTCGAAGGCGCAACTGTGTTCCTCGATTACAACTTTAATCATACTCTYGATGCGAATGAGCCCAATGTTTTGACAGAAGCGCAGGGGCGCTTCTCTGTGGATCAAAACGCGTTGGAGGCCTGCTGGCAATATGTGCCTATCGTAGTCAATGTGCCGGTCGGCGCTTTTGATTCGGATTACGGGGAGGTGACGCGCGCCTACCAGCTCATTGCAACGCCTCAAGTGATCCGCGAGCAACGTCTTGGTGAGCAACAAGCCAGTAATTTAGTGATTTCGCCTTTCACGACGCAGATATGGCAAAAAGCGATTACGGCGTGGCAACGCGCGCAGACTGCTGAGCTCAGCTGTGAGTTAGTGCGTACAGATTCAGAGGCTCGCGCCCAATTGGTTACTTTGATTGATGAGGCGGAGTCTGATATTCGCTCTACGTATAATTTGTCGACTAACCAGCTGTATGGCGATTTTATTGAGAGCGGCGATGGTCGCACGCATACGATCGCTCAGCGATTTGCTGTCGGGCTTCAACAAGCGCATGCAGAAAAGGAACAGGTTGCACAGCTATATCCAGATTTTACAAAGGTAACACGGGTCTATTTACCCACGGTCGCGGAAGGTAGCGGTCAAATCACCGATAAATGGTTGCGTCAGGATTTTGGTGTTGCGGAAAACAATGTCATGCTTCGTGTGGCTGAGGTGTCTGGTACGTTCGATTCGGTGACTCAGCCTGTGTCTATTTTTCAGCAGGGTGAAGAGGTTGTTGGTGAGCTGCAGCGGGGTACGACAATTCAATGGACAGGCGGCTCAACGTGTACGGTGTCGGTTGAATATTGGGCAAACTGGCAAGCCACTGAGTACCGTATTATGGGGCGAGCAACGACTGACTTTGATGAGGTACAAGGGCGTTGCCAGATGCCAACCCAAGAGGCGAGTACACTAGCGACGCTGGAGGTCGATGTTATAGCGAATGCATCATCCCAGCGTACTGATGAGAGTCAGCATACCTTTTTGCCCGGAGCGAATGCGATTGTGGATGAGGTCTGGCAGCGCTTGTATGGTAGCGGTTCGCCAATTGCCGTGGATCTGTCACGACTCGATTTTATTGAGCCCGCGCTGTCGTTCCCAGATAGCTACGGTGCGGACTCTTGGACGCGATTAAGACGAGACAATATCAGTGATCGCGAACAACTTGTGCTAAAACGTGTTGATAGTGGTTTGTGGGTTGAAACGCGATTACGTGACGATGAGGTAACGGCGTTACGTTGTGGCTCCGAATTTGATTTAGTGGCTGCGGCGTCGTTGGCTGAATGCTACCAGCGTTTTGGTGCGCCTGTCTTTGCTGAGAGCTTTGATAGCAGTTTATCCGATTTTGCACTGAGCCTGTTTGATAACGCGTTGATTGAACGTGCTGAGGCGGGAGGTGTGAATAATTCAACCGGCATTCAAGTGAACTATGAGGGGTATGAGCGCGGTAGCCGTCGAGTGCTAGACAAAAAAGCCTTGCCGCCCGCTTCTCGCTATTCATTGAGCTTTAATGTTGAATTTTGTGAGGATTTCAAGTTTGTTCGTGGTGGGAAACTGCATGGGTTGGGACCATTGCGCGCCATTACGGGCGGACGAGAAATGACCGATGATGGCTGGAGTGTGCGCCTTAGCTTTGGCTCGGCGGGTACGTTATCAACGTATATTTATCATCAAGATATTCCCGGTACGTATGGTGACTCGTGGCGGGTACCGAACTTTACGTTTATCCCTGGCCAGTATTACCATTTGCAGTTGGTCGTGCAGGTTAATCAGCCTGCGTCTGTATCGAATGGTATGGTGGAAGTGTGGATTGACGGTGAGCAGCGTATGGTAGTTGATAATTTACGCTTACGTGCCAGCGATAGTACGGACAGTTACATTCAGCATTTATTGTTTAGCACTTTCCACGGTGGGAGTGATGATACCTGGGYACCAAAAGATGATGCAGGGAACTTTACCACCGAGTGTGCGTACTTTRATGATTTTATGATTGCACACTAGTGGCACTATTGTGCTAAAGCGCGAACCGTTTAAGAGCCATGCTTTGTCGCATGGTTCTTTTTTTTGCTTTGTGGTGAGTGATGGAAGGGGATTGAGTGTTTACTTATGCCCTGAAGTGCCCGTAATTCGCGGCATATGTTAGAGTAGAGGCCAGCCATTCAGACCGACAGTTTTTTAAGGATATCATGTGGTCGCTGAACAATTGACAGCTATTTTTGATGCCGAGTGGTATTTACGCCAGTACCCAGATGTGGCTGAGGCGGGCGTCGACCCTTGGTGGCATTTTTCTCACCATGGCTGCAACGAGAACCGTCTGCCATGTGCGCTTCCTGCGTTTGAATGGGAGTCGATACTTTGGCGCCAGCCTTTGCAGCGTGAGCGGGCGCTGGCTCAATTAAAGGCGTTATTTGAACAATGCGATACGCACCAACAGCGTGTTAATAGAAGTTTGGCGGGGTTTGTACTGGCGCGTTTTTATGCCAGTGAGGGAGAGTATGCGGGGGTTGCGGATTATTTAAAGCCCATACTTTGTGATGCGACCGCGTGCCTATTAGTGCCAACGCAAGCGCCTTGGCTGCTGTGCTTTTCAGCGCTGTATCATCAAAAGCAGGACGCACAGTTAGCGAGGCTACTCGCCGATATGGCGTGGCCGGATGGATTGGAGCGCCAACTTGCTATCGGGATGACACAAGGCACGCTCGGGAGTTGGGAAGCCTTGCAACGAGGTTGGGAACAAGAAGGGTTATCGCGCGCACCCGCTCCCCAAGATATGTCGCACCTGTTACCCTCCGATATGCCTGGTGTGCGTCACGCTTTACCTACGTCACTCGGCTGGCGGCGATTTTTACCTTGGCGTTATCGAGTATCTGTCGTCATTCCTTGCTACAACGCGGAGCAGACTATTGCGCGTGCATTGGCGAGTTTATGTGGGCAAACATGGCCCTATCTAGAGTTGATTGTGGTTGATGATGCGTCGGACGACAACAGTGCTAGCGTGGTGWGGCGATGGCAGGCGCGTGATTCAAGAATTCGCTTGGTTGAGCAGTCCGAAAATCAAGGCGCCTATGCGGCGCGCAATCGAGGTATGCAATGTGCGACAGGCGATTGGTTAACCGTGCACGACGCCGATGATTGGTCTCATCCACAAAAGATTGAGCGTCAAATGCAAGCATTGTTATCCGATCGCCATGCTGTTGCATCTGTATCCCATTGGATTCGCTGCGACGAGAAGTTGCAGTTCCAGCGTTGGCGGATGGAGCAAGGCTGGGTGTACCGGAATGTCTCTTCGCTGCTAATCAAGCGCGAAGTGTTCAGTGCGCTTGGGTGTTGGGATAATGTGGCCGTGAATGCGGATACTGAATATTACTATCGATTACAGCATGTCTACGGCGCTGACGCGATTGTCGAGGTGATGCCGGGTATTCCGCTTTCTTTGGGGATGGTGTTGACCGATAGTTTGACTCAGCATAGTGCGACCCATTTACGAACTCAGTTTTACGGCGTGCGAAAAGACTATCACGAACGCGCTTTGGCTTGGCATCACACCATGTCGCATCAGTTACCTTTACCCGCAGAAATGACCACGCGTCCGTTTGCCGTGCCGCCACGCCTATGTCGAGGCTCGTCGGCCTTACAGAGGGATAATTTTGCCCGCTATGTCCGAGAGTGTCAGTGGGTAGATGAAGGGTGGTATCGACAACGTTATCCGGATGTCGCGGCTGCAAATATCGACGCAGTCGAGCATTACTTGGCTCATGGTTGGCAAGAGGGCCGTGATCCTTGTTCACATTTTTCAACTTCGGCGTATCAGTTTTTGTATCCTGACGCGAACACAATCAATCCACTGTGGCACCGATTAACTCACGAACCGAACACACCGCCTATCCCTCTTTCGATAGGAGGGCACTTGGAAACCCCACCGTCACAACCGGGCGCAACAGCTGACCAACCTGCGATGGTGTATGTGGGACATCATGTGTCGAACTATCAATTCGGTGCTGAGCGCAGTTTTGTTCAAATACTGAAACAAATCGCGACTCGCAAAGATTGGCAACACCATGGTTATCGGATTGAAGTGGTCTTGCCTTCGGCTACCCGTGATTATGTTGAGCAAATCATGCCGTTTTGTCATCGTGTGACCTTTATTCCTACGCCTTGGTGGCATCAGGAGCGCGCGCTATTGGATGCGTCTTGCCAGGTGTGGAGAGCTTGGCTTGAGCGCGTTAACGCCAAGGTTGTGTATGTGAATACCTTGGTGATTGACTTACCGTTATGCGCTGCCAAACAGTTAGGGATACCTACGGCGGTACATGTCCGAGAATTACCCGAGCATGACCCAAGTTTGTGTGCTGCGTTAGGGACGACGGCCAATGCTTGGCTGCATCACTTTGACCCTTTGGTGGATACGTGGATCGCCAACTCTCAGGCGGWGGCTGAGTGGTTAACCGATGTGCGTAAACCGCTTGTTTGGCAAAATCCATGGTGTGTCCCAGAGGCAGGTGCCGTTGGTATTCCGAATGGAGAGCGTCTAAAAGTGGGGATGCTGAGTAGCAATATAGTTAAAAAAGGGATCTGGGATGTGTTTCGAGTGGCTGAGCAAGCGTTGTCGGAACAGCTTCCTATCGACTTTTATCTGTTTGGGCCACACACCGCTGACATTGAGGCAATGCAGGCGGATAGAGTGCCGAGTAATCTTCACTTCGCCGGTTATGTGGATAAACCAGATGACGCATTAGCATCATTGGATGTGGTATTAAGTCTCTCTCATTTTTATGAGTCGTTTGGGCGCACGGTACTTGAGGCGCTCGGTGCAGGAAGAGTGGTGATTGCTTATTCCCAAGGTAGCATGGTGGAGTGGGCAGCAGGCTCGCCGGTGCTTTGGGCAGCGTATTTAGATCACGCGGCAGTTACCGCACACTTAGCGGTGCTTTGCAGCGATAGACAGGCGTTGCAGCAACGGGCATACCATGGTCAACAGTGGGTAAAACAGGCATTGCCCGTTAGTGAGGGCGTTGAACAATGGATGTCAATCTGCGAGCGATTGGGTCGACAGGACGATGGGATCACGCCAATCGATAGCGACACGTCCTTGATAACCGTTGATGTCATTGACCGTAAAGATAGGTAAGTAGTTGAGATAGTTATGAAGTCTAGTCAACAGTTGCATTTTGTGCGACACAAGATCGATGTATCAAGCGTATTAGCTTGGCATTTGGATGGGCCAAGACCAGGTGTGGAGAACACGGCTGATGATGGCGCAATGCTTAAGTTTCATGGTTGGCTTTTATATGAGCCCATTTACCGGGCGACGATTTGGGTTGAGGAGGAGGGACGGCGCCATAATTTTGAACTGAATATTGAGCGTCCGAATGTGGTGGAGCAAAAGCTTGGTGTCAGTGCGGATAAGCACCCACTTCGACGCTGTGGTTTTCAGTTTGAGGTGCCGGTATTCAATAAACCTTTTATTTTTGGTTTTCGGGTCAACGGCCAACTCATTAAGGTTTTGGAGGGGCGGTGGTTAACGCCTCAGCAAATTGCGGAAATTGAGCGGCCACGCAAGACCTCAGTATGGCAACGATTCAAACCGTGATCCCGTTATGTTTTTGTTGTTGCCTCAAAATGCTCTTCTTCTAAGCGTAAAGTAAAGTCCTCACGATGACGCGTTAGATGGCGACTATAGTGAGGGTCATTTTGAATGATGGCTGGCCAGCGTTGTTTCATGAGCGTGATCTCTTGTTGCTCTCGCGCTTTCTTCGCTGGCGTGTCTTCTTTGCCCCGACTTTTGGACTCATAGTGGTAAAGCGTTGCACGTGGCGTCCAGAGGTTGTAATAACCTGCTTGTTGTACTTTGAGGCAAAAATCAACATCGTTGAACGCAACGGTGAGCTTTTCATCAAGCCCGCCGACGGATTCATAGAGCGAGCGCTTGACTAGCAGACAGGCTGCAGTGACTGCGGAATAATTCTGGCTACATGCTAAGCGTTTCTGATAGCCATGACTGTATGTAGAGTAATGTTTATGTGCATGGCCTGCGAGCCCCCATATGCCTAAGATAACCCCGGCGTGTTGAATGGTGTCATCAAAAAATAACAGTTTGGCCCCGACGCAGCCAATATCTGGTCGACTTGCTTGACGGACCATCTCAGTGAGCCAAGTGGAATGGATAACTTCGGTATCGTTATTTAGTAGACACACGAGATCGCCGTCGCTGTGTGCGACGGCGAAATTGTTGATCGCAGAGTAGTTAAACGGTTGGTTATAGTCTAATACTTGAACACTACTATGCTGACTAATTTGTTGGAACCACGCCAAGGTGTCGGGACAGTCACTTTGATTATTGACGATAGTTATTTGGTAATTCGGATAACTTGTTAGCCGTAGGATACTCTCCACACATTGCCGCGTAATCGTTAATCCATTTCGGGTTGGGATGATAATCGACACGCGTGGATGAGGAGCCGGAAGACGGTAGTGTGCGTGATAGACTTGATGCGTTTTGTCGAAAGTGACACGCGTAATAGTATGCACATCATTCTGGGTGAGTTGCTTAAGTGCGCTTTGTACCTGTTGACGTTCGGTCAACGCAATGCCTTGTTGTTCGCTACGGCGCTGGTGGAAAAGTATATGCGGTATATGAATGCAAGCGCATTTGGCCGTAGGTGTGTTTAATGCCGCGTGAAGACAGCGGACATGTTGGGGCATTGCGAGAAAAGATGAGTGCATCAACTGTCCATTAAAAAAGACGGCACGACCCATGTAGTTGTTGCTTTTCAGTAGTTCGGGGTTCCATTGTGGCTTAAAGGCGGGAGCACATCTTTCCTGCTGGACGGTAATTTCGTCATGGTCACTGTAAACCAAACTGGCTTCTGCATTATGTGCTATACACTGAGCAAAGAGTGCTAGCGCATGTTTTGGCCATTGATCACCACACTCGATGAAACTATGCCAAGCAGTGGGTGCGAGTTGCGCCTTGTTATATGAGGTTATCTGGACCCTGTCTTCTTGAAGCGTAGCTAGGTGCGCTTCCAGCCATGCGGGGAGGCTCTGTGTAAGCAGATTGAGTTGCCAGTATTGATGGGTTTGAGCGATGAGGCTTTGAATTGTTTGTTGTACCCCTTTTTTACCATCGGATGTAATATCATCTGGAATTGGCATCCACACCACTGTAGGTATGCTTTGCTGGCAATGAAGGTTAGGCAGCTTAGGTTGAAAGTGCTGCCGCCAGAATGCGTAGGGCGTCTGGAGAAGGGTTTTACCGCTGAGCATTGGATGGTATGTCTGGACGAGGCGCTGGAGGGCAAATGGCCAATCGACGCGCTTTTGTCTTGCCCGCGTAATACGATAAATATGTTGCCAGCTCTCTCCTTCTTGTTGCTCTCGTCGTGAGACGGTGCGTAGCATGCTCATCACAGCGCTGACTTGAGAGACGCGCTTTAGCTGAATGCTAACCTTGATATGTGCGCTAAGGGTTGGCCATATCAGTTCAATATGTTTTAGAGGTATTGGACTATGAAATGTTAAGCTCAGGAGCCCAGTTTTTTCTTGAATCAATGTGATTGGCGCTTGTTGATCACCGAACTCAACAAATACTGAATTTATCTCTTTTGCTAATTTTGTCTCTTTGGCTAATGAAAGGGCGTGATATTTTACCTTCAACTGATACCACCCTCCTTCCGAATTAGGGTGTTCGAGTTTGAGGGTATTTTTTGTGACTTGTCTTAGGACCCAAGAATGATTYTTTATCTGTGCAGTAACAGAACCTGGATAACGTATATGTGGTTCCATGGAAATAAATTTCTCGGGTCGCTTTTTGTTTAAATATTGAGCGCAGTGAGAGAGGATCTCAGAATTTAATCGATTAGATGTAAGTGACATAGGCGCAGTATTCAAACAAAGGACGTTAGGCGGTAATATACCGTTTTTGAACGTCAGTGAAAATAACCATAGCAACGCTTGGTGGATATGCGATGAGTAATATGGATAAAAAGCCGCAACTGACGTCGTGGGTAGGCACGTCTGACGACGAGATAGCGCGACTGATTGAAGGTCCAATAGCGAAAGCACGGTATTACTGGTTGTCACTTTGTATTGCTGAGCCATGGCGATATCAAGGATTTGTTGTTGAATTCATCAACCATGATGGGCGGAGGCAATACTTACCTGTTGGTGCAAGTTTACACGGTGTCGTTAAGCAATGGATCGCGCTGCCTCGAGGTGCGCGGGCAGTCCGTATCCGTGATTGTGATTTGAGCAGCCATGCTAGGGTGCGATTAGATAAAAAGTGTGTGAAGCCAGCACGATCGATTTGGTCTTTAGGGTATCAAGCGTTTTCATTGTTAGTAGCATTGCGCCGTCGCGATATCGTTGATCACACCGGTTGGGCTAAGCAAGTGCTAAATTGGTGGCGCCGCTTTGGCTTACGTGCGACCTACCAGAAATTACAGTTATGTAAAGTGCGTTCTCCAGAAGTGCCATTAGAAAATTGGTGGCACGAGCATTACACGCAAACCGCCATCGATGCTGGTGAGTTGAAGGCTCGGCTTGGCCACCATGTTAAAGATAAGGTTGTGGTATGGATTTTTGCTTCAGAGGAGATGACGCAAGCGTCTTTTATAGCGACGCTCGAATCTTGTTCAGGGCAAGATGCAGAGATATGGATTGATTCGCGTATACAGTTTGATGTGCCAACGTATGTCAGTGCGCGAGTCGCAACGATTGATATGTTGTATGATAATCCGCGTTGGAACTGGTGTTTAATCGTGCCGGTCGGAGCCAAATTATTACCTTACGCGGTGACTTGTTTTTATCGAGCGAGTATCAATCAGAATCWTATTAAAGTGATTTATTCGGATCATGTTTATGGCTCTTTGGCATCATCCGTGGGATCTATGCCTGATCGCATAAGCTTAAAGCCAGATTGGTGTCTCGAACGGCAGCGTGCAGCGCATTATTGTGGTGATGTGCTATTCGTTGAGCGTTCAGTGTTAACGCAGCTTAAAGCATTATGGTCAGCTGAAAAACCGATGAGCTGCGCCTATTCTCCTTACTCGTTATTGTTGGCGCTGGCGGAAACCCAGTTGGTCGATGCATTTCATCATGTGCGCATACCTTTGTGGTTACAAACATATACCCATCGACTCTCGGAACTGAATACGGTACTTACGCAGCATTTGTATCGGTGTGGTATCAGTGCTGAGCGTATTGTGTCGGAACACTGTGTTGCAAAACTCAATTACACCAGCACATGGCAGCCTGTGGTGTCCATTGTTATTCCGTTTCGTGATAATGTTGTCGTTACTCAGCAATGTATCGATAGTGTATTAACTTTGACGGAGTACGCTGAGTTCGAAATATTGCTGGTCGATAATCAAAGCCAAGAATCGGAGACATTCATTTGGTTACAGGAGATTGAGCGGCACCCAAAAGTGCGCGTGCTGAATTACGATGACGTGTTCAATTTTTCAGCGATTAATAATTTTGCCGTTGAGCATGCACATGGTGAAGTCGTTATTTTGCTCAATAATGATACGCAAGTTATCAGTGGAAACTGGATTGAGGCTATGGTCGGATGCCTGACTTTACCCGCTGTCGGCGTTGTCGGTGCACAGCTCTTGTTTTCGAATGGACTTATCCAGCATGCGGGCTGTGTGGTTGGGCCGCGACAGGTAGCGACGCATCGCTTGGCGTTTCAATCCCTAGGGATGGCTGAAAAACGCCACGAGGGTATTTTGGTTCAAGAAGTCAGTGCAGTCACGGCTGCATGTTTAGCGATGCGTAAATCGCTTTATCAATCATTAGGTGGGTTGAACGAGCAATTGACGGTGGCATTTAACGACGTGGACTTATGTTTGCGTGTGCGTGAAAAAGGTTTACGTGTTATGTATACACCGTTCGCTCAATTGTACCATCATGAGTCTTTGAGTCGTGGTAAAGATAGCACTCCGGAGAAGCAGCGCCGTGCAGCCCAAGAAGTTGAGTTTATGCATCAGCGCTGGTCAATTAAAAATTATTCGGATCCTTTTTATCATCCTATGTTAGACGCAAGATTGGCGAATTTTAATCTCAACCCATTCCCTCAAGAGTCCATCGATTGGAGTCAATTATGATGTCGACTGACTCGCTACCCTCTCAGTGGATCGTGATTCAAGAGCGTGAAAACCCGTCATTTGATTTTTTTGTTAGACCTAAATTGTCGGCGATGGATGCAGATTGGCAATGTGTTTTATTAGGTGAGCAACCCAATCAATGTCTCGATTATTACAAAACTGATGATAGTGGATCTGGAGAAAAGCTAAATCTTCTATTTGTCCGGTATATGAACAAAGCGTGGCGGACGTGGATTAAAAAAAATCGTAGAAAAATTGCGTCAATTGTACTTTTTATTGATGACGATTTATTGGATTGGCAAGCGACATCAGGGTTATCGGTTCGTTATCGTTGGAAGCTTTGGAAATACGCGTTGAAACATCAGCGCTTCTGGCGTGATATCGGTGCGAATTTGTGGGTGGCGAATCACTATCTAGCAGAAAAATACGCAAGTTGGCAGCCAACAGTATGTCCTCCAAGTAGTTGGCATGCTCAAACGATTACACAGACCCTTTTTTATCACGGTTCGGCAAGCCATAAGCAGGAGTTCTTATGGTTAAAACCTTTGTTTGAGCGACTATTGCGTGACTTTCCTCAATTAAGCATCGAGCTTATTGGAGATGGTGAAACCAATCTTTTGTTTCGGCACCTGCCGCGGGTACATGTACTTCACCCAATGTCTTGGCCGAATTATCGTACTTTGCTGGCAAAAAAGGGCCGCGATATTGGCTTAGCGCCTTTACTGGATAGTCGATTTAACTCAGCACGCTCGTGCACGAAGTTTTATGATATTGCACAAGCCGGTGCAGTTGGCATTTATGCCGATCATCCTGCTTATCGAGGGCAGGTTATCAACGGGGTAAATGGATTATTGGTTCCAATGGAACATGAGCGTTGGTATAACGCAGTTGCAATGTTGCTACAAGACCAAACGTATTATAAATCGCTACTTGCCGGGAGTATGGCAGATAAATGATGCATTATTCTCAGTTTTTAACTATCTCTCCTGCATTATCAAGCATTACCCATCTCTCTGAGTGTWTAGGAGGCTCAGTTCGGTATTTATCGCCCATTGCGCGTAATAATTATCGACAGCAATCCTCCGACACGGCGGTTATCGCATGGGGCAATAAACCTTCCTCGTTAAAAGCGAAGCGATTTGCTGAGCGTAGGCAGTTACCCGTTATTCGCTTAGAAGATGGCTTTTTGCGGTCTTTATTGTTGGGACATCAATCTCCACCGCTCTCAATTGTGATAGATGATATCGGTATTTATTACGATGCAGCGCAGGCTTCTCGGTTGGAGCAGCTGATAATGCAGCCATTGTCTGATATGCAAATGCAAAGAGCGCGAGATCTGGTAAGGCAATGGCAGACGCTCAGAGTCTCTAAATATAACCATAGTGTTGAAAAGGCGATTCCTGTTGTTGAAAAGCCGTTTGTTTTAGTGGTTGACCAGACAATGGGTGATGCCTCTGTGCGTGATGGCCTTGCCGATGAGGGTTGTTTCCGAAWAATGTTGGAGAGCGCGCTAGCATCTTACCCGAATCACCAGGTTGTGATAAAAACGCATCCGGATGTATTTGCGGGTAWAAAGTCCGGTTACTTAACGGGGCAAGCGGTTGCTGACTTATACAAAGAGCATGCGGATAGAGTCGTGATTTTAGCTGACGACATCCACCCCCCAAAATTGCTAGAAAAAGCGAGTGCAGTTTTTTGTGTGACGTCTCAAATGGGGTTTGAAGCGCTTTTATGGGGCAAAACAGTGCATACATTTGGTATGCCTTTTTATGCAGGGTGGGGGGTTACCATTGATGACTTTCCTGCACCAACTCGGAGGCAGTCTGTCACCATTGAGCAGTTGGTCTATGCTTCGTTAGTTGAGTATCCTCGCTATTGGCATCCAGAGTGGGAGCGATGCTGCCAAGTAGAAGACTTGATGACTTGGTTAGCCTTTCAGCGTCAGCAATCGCAACGTATTGATGGCGATATTAGCGCTATTGATATTTCCCGATGGAAGCAACCTATCCTTACTGACTTCTTAAAGGGAGCAAAGTTACATTTTGTATATCAAAACAAAATGCGTATTCCTTTTATTCATCGAACGTATAATCCGCATTCTTCGCCTCACCGTTCGTTGCGTTGGGGAAGTACCAAAGTAGCTGATTTGTGCGTTGAAGACGGATTTATTCGTTCGGTTGGTTTGGGGGCGGATTTGACTCGCCCCATCTCTTGGGTCGTAGACGATCTCGGCATATATTACGATGCGACACGCGTGTCACGTTTAGAGCGTATTCTAGTTGACGGTCACTTTTTACCAAGTGATTTACAGCGGGCTGAGACACTCATTAATCGTTTAGTTGAACTTAAGGTCAGTAAATACAATGTTGGCAATAGTCATTGGCACCCCCCCATGGATAAAAGGGTGATACTGGTGCCTGGGCAAGTCGAGTCTGATGCATCTATTCGTTTTGGCTCACCGGTATTAAAGAGTAACCTTTCTCTACTTCAAGCGGTCCGCAAAGCAAATCCACACGCCTATATTGTCTATAAACCTCATCCAGACGTACAGGCGGGTTTACGCCAACAAGGTCAAGATGAGCAAACTGCCGAGCAATTTGCCGATGAAATCATCGGTAACGTTGATATGGCTTATTTACTCGAGCAGGTTGATGAAGTGCATACTTTGACGTCTTTGACGGGATTTGAGGCGTTGCTGCGAAACGTCCCGGTTACCTGCTACGGTCAGCCATTTTATTCAGGGTGGGGGTTAACTGAAGATATGTACTCTCATGAGCGTCGAGGAGTCCGGCGAACACTGCCTGAATTAGTGGCAGCAACATTAATCTACTATCCTTTTTATGTAAGCCCTAAAACAGGCTATTATCTCACGCCAGAGCAGACTATTGACTTTATGTATGAGCAGCGCCAAAAAGCCGCTCAGAATAGTGGTTTCTCTCAATGGCTATTCAGACAATGGCTAAAACTACGTAGGCATTAGTTTGAGAATACAAGAAGATCAGCGGGGTGCTCGCATTGGTACTTTTGCTTTTTCTGTTTTCTAGGACCCAGGACCCTAAACACTCGGGGGACAGTCACTTATATGATTGCCCTAGCAGCGTATGGCTATCAGGGACAGGCACTTTTTGCTGGCGTGTTGCACTTAGCGGTTGAATCCGCGACTAAGTAACATACTGCTGAGTCAGTTTCGGCATTTGTTGGAGGTAAACCATGACGAGTAAGGAGACAGAAAGTACAGTTGCCGATCGTGATCAACGGCGATTTACAGTGTCTTCCAATCGAAGCACGCGTAGCCACAGAGTTCGTTATGTGGAAGCGGGCGGTGCCTCGGTGGATAATGAAGAGTGCCCGTTTTGCCAAACGCTTCCGAATTGGGATGAGCAGCAGGAGAAGACTTAAGTACTCCGCTTTAAGGGCGCTTTAAGGGCGCTTTAAAGGGACAGGCACTTTAAGCTAACGGAACTAACGGGACAGACACCTTTATAATTACCCTAGGAACACTCGGGGGACAGTCACTTATATGATTGCCCTAGCGGCGCAGGAGTGAAGCCGTTATGATGCCTGTCCTCAATGGGYAACCAGTAAATTTCCTCGTTATGTTTTCAATTGTCGACCAAAACCAACACTTTGTGGTGATCAATAAGCACCACGGCGTTAGCGTGCAAAAAGAAGCCGATCATGCGGCACTTTTACCGGCCGTGGCGGCGCATATTGGGGTTGAGAAAGTCTACCTTGTGCATCGGTTAGACAAGATGACATCGGGCTTGCTGCTGCTGGCAACTTCTTCTCATGCGGCGTCTGTCCTCTCTGGGCTGTTTGCTTCACGCGAGATAGAAAAGTTCTATTTGGCATTGAGTGCGAAAAAGCCGCGTAAGAAGCAGGGATTGATCGTTGGTGATATGACTAAGGGACGGCGAGGTAGCTGGAAATTACTGACCAGCAAAGATAACCCTGCGAGAACGCGTTTTACCTCTATTGCTGGTGGTGAGGGGCGGCGACTTTTTCTCTGTCGGCCCTACACAGGCAAAACCCATCAAATTCGCGTGGCGATGAAAAGCATTGGCTCTCCGCTTATCGGTGATGATTACTATGGCGGCGAGCCTGCTGATCGTGGCTACTTACACGCTTATGGGCTGCAATTTACATGTCGTTTTACCGACGATCAGCCTGAAAAACACTATAGCTATGTGCTGCCCCCGACCCAAGGCGAATTGTGGCCAACCTTACCGGTGGAGTGGGAGCAGCCTTGGCAATTAATTAGCTAGCACACCCGGGGGCATCGATAGCGTTTTTGAGGATTTGTCGACCACGGGTATCGCGAACCAAAATGGTATAGCTGATACCACTATCTAACATACTGCGGATATCGTTATCCTCGCAATATCGACGTTTTAAGCCGGAAAAGAGCTGCCCCGGTGCTTTTTTGGCATTCTTCTCTAGAAGCGTCAGCTCGATGATGGCATCTTGTGCACGAGCGCGAACCAGTGAGTAGCCTTCAATATCCATCGGCAGTAACTGTGCAATCATGTCGGCACGTTGGATTGCGGCTTCTGCGGCTTGGTCATGCTGGGTGCTACTACAGGCACTCAGTATTAGCCCTATAGCAGCCATCATTAATACTTTTACTAATCGCATTAGGCAGGGTCCTGAGGAAGCACTTTTTTGAAAGGTTTAACGGTTACGTCTGCATAGACGCCAGCGGCTAAATAAGGGTCTTTGTCGGCCCAGGCTTGGGCGGCTGATAATGACTCAAACCAAGCAATAACGGTTGACCCCGTAAACCCAGCTTCGCCCGGCTCTTCGCTATCAACGGCAGGGTTTGGTCCTGCAATCATCAAGCGGTTTTCTTTTTCCAGTTGGTGTAAGCGCTCAAGGTGTGCGTCACGCACTTGCTTGCGTAGCGGTAGGCTGTTCTCTACGTCTTGCGAATATATGAGATACCACATCGTCATTGTCCTTGATAGATGTTTATAGCCATTAGGATACAGAGTCCAGATTTCTGAGTACAGTGTATTAGTGAGTATTGGGGGGGGGACAGGCACTTAAGCATCTAAAGTGTCTGTCCCCCCAACAAGCTAGAATCAAACCTGAATATCCCTTTACCTTCCTGTTACTGGAAGGCTTATTCTTCTGGAAAAACGGTCAGGAGATAATATGGGATGCTGTAATCAATCCCCGGAAGGTGGAGCCAAAGGGCTAAAGCCGCTCTTAAAAGCGGTAGGTATTTTGTTCGTGTTTATAATGGTGCTGGCTTATTGGGCTGGATAAAGCCTCAGCCGATCTGGGTGAATGCCTGTGTTATTGAGATATATTCAATGGTTGGGCCTAGTCACTTGGGATCATTAGACCGGTCATGCGTTTTAGACCGAGTGTCGGTAATACCGCCTGAATACTCGATAGTGAACCTACGATATTCCCGCCCTCTAAGTGAGAGCATGTACTTAACCAGGTTTCACGTGAGATGTTCAGCTGTGTGAGTAGCTGTGGTCTTGGGAGTGAATTGGCGTTCTGGTCCTGAGCGCACGTCCATTCTACCAGAGCCAAATAGTCCATAAGGCGAAAAGGGATACCGTCGGGCATCGACTTTCTCGGGTTCCCGGCGAAGGGGAATAAGCCGGCAGGGGTCGCTTTATTTTGCTCGAGTGATTTAACGCGCTTTTTAATCGATGTGTAATTGGCATGCTTGGGCTGCTTGGTGATACCTGCTCGCACTGGGTTCAAATCGACATAGGCCATCGCCGCAGCGAGTGCTTTTTCATCTAATATGGCTTGGCTTTTAAAGCGTCCCTCCCAAAAATGCCCTGAACATTGATCCTCTCGGTTCGCTAGCGTCGAAATATATTGATTGAGCAGCTTCATAAACCAGCTGACAGACATCAAACGTTCGCGCCAGTTCTCAATGATGCGAAAACACGCTTTTCGCTCTGAGTGAGAGAGCGATTCACCCTGATAAAAACGTTGGATAAGCGCAGGCGCTTGATGAAAGGCCAGCCAGCGCTCAACAACTTCGATATTGGTTAGAGACTGAGCCGCTTTGGCGTTGATATGCAAAACAACGTGATAGTGATTGCTCATAATGGCATAAGCACAGATATCGATACAAAATGCTTTGGCGAGTGTAAGTAAACGTGTTTCTACCCATGTGCGACGATGCTCATAGCTTTTTTGTGACTGCGCATCATAGCCGCACAAAAACGAGCGGCGCACACAACGTGAGACACAATGGTAATAGGGGGTGGCGGCTAAATTTATTTGCGATGCGCGAGCTTTGGTCATCGTCGGTCCCTCTTAGCATCTAGGTATGAGTAAAATATACTGTATAAATAAACAGTCTTCATTTTTATGAATTGGATTTTCGTGACAGTGCAAGAAATGGTGTAACTACGAGAGTTGTTACTTGCTTAACATGTCAGTGCTTAACATGTCTGTCCCAAGAAGTACTCGAGAACGCTGAGTAGCGATGGAGTAGGACGTCGTAACATGCCCGTCATAGGGACACTCACTACAGAGTGCCTGTCTTGATAGAGGAAAAGGTTAGAACGTTGGAGAAAAACGACGAGGACAGTCATCAAGAGGTGACTGTCCTCGCAGGAAATAAAAAGTGCCTGTCCCTATAAGAAGAAGTTAGGCAGGRGYGCCGCTGTGAAAGCGGAATTGGCTGTCGGGTGCTTGGATGAGTTCGGCTTCGCGTTCGCCGATGGCTTGAATGCGGCCGCGAATGTCTTCGCCGGCGATAGTTTCTGCAAGCGTGAGGTAATCTTGATAATGGCGTGCTTCGGAGCGCAGTAGCGAGATRTAGAACTTTTGCAGTTCATCATCAAGGTGTGGGGCGACTTTGGCAAAGCGCTCGCAGGAGCGTGCTTCAATGTAGGCGCCAATAATCAGTTTATCGACCAAGGTTGCCGGCTCATGAGTGCGTGCCGCGCGCATTAATCCTTTGGCGTAGCGGCCTGCTTCTAACGGTTGATAAGGAATGCCGCGTGCGTCCATGATTTCAATCACTTGCTCAAAATGATGAAACTCTTCTTTGATTAAGCGGACCATTTTATCAATCAAGGCTTGGCCGTGGGCAAACCCCGCTTTGGGGGTTAAAGGCGCGCTGAGACCGTTTTTGCGCGCGTGGAAGATCCCATCGCGAACGCCGCGATAAACAAAGTCCTCATAGGGTTTGGCCCATGCCAGCAGTTGCTCGCCACTCGCTGCGTCAACCGCATATTTACGGATCAACCACATCGCGGTTTGGCTGGCTTTTAATTCGCAGTTTGCGTGATCGCGTAAAAGAATCGATTGGTTGTCAGGCTGGATGGCCGCGTCAATCCAACTGTCAGGGGTTTGACAGTGCAGAAAACCATGAATAGGGGTGAGTAGGGTATTAATTTCTTGGCGTAGCATGCCGGAAACACTCTCAGACTGACAACAATGGCTGAGCATTATAAACAGATGGGATGCGAGCGCAAAGAGCTGGCAGCGCAGGGCGCGCTGCCAGGTGGGCGAATTCGGCCTACTTGTTCGATGCCCAAGGGGAACGGTATTGAATACCGAACTTGTCTAAACGCGGTAATTGCGCTTTGAGTCTGGCCAGATAATCGAGCCAGTCACGGCGCTCACTGTGGCTCCAAGCCGCTTCCGCAATGGCGGTAAGCCTTGGAAATACCATGTAATCGAGCCTGTCCTGATTGGT
Source organism: Salinivibrio sp. PR919 (assembly GCF_001995355.1). Classification (NCBI taxonomy): domain Bacteria; kingdom Pseudomonadati; phylum Pseudomonadota; class Gammaproteobacteria; order Vibrionales; family Vibrionaceae; genus Salinivibrio; species Salinivibrio sp. PR919. Next base: position 18,271 of record NZ_MUFL01000041.1, read on the forward strand.
GATCAGTTCACTCCAGAGTGCACATTGCACGCCTAGTATGTGCTCACGGGCGGGGTCGTCACTGGCGAGGCTTGCCAGCGGCTCATATTGGTAGGCTTTTTCTAATGGCGTGACGCCCGCCCAGTCGAGCCCAGGTTCGGTAGCAGCATAATCTTGCACCATATCGAGATAGGTCGCTTGACCGGGGGTTAAAATCACATCAAAACCATGCTGCGCACAGTGCAATGCGGCCTCTTCGCTTTGCCATGAATAGATCACGGTGTTTTTGCTGACTTTATCGCCGTGCTGCACTTCTTCCCAGCCAACCATACGTTTGCCCAAGGCGCGAAGCTTTTGCTCAGCATAGGTCAGTATCTGTCCCTGTAGCGAAGCGGTCGTTTCTCCGTTCATGCGTCTGTCCCGATAAATTGGGCTATCGGTCCATACCCCGTCAGGGACTTCATCGGCACCAATATGAACCCATGAGGCAGGGAAAAGCTCGGCGACTTCACTTAGTACTGTATCTAAAAATCGATACGTGCCATCAAGGGCTGGCGATAATACGTTATCGGTGTAGTGTTGTACGCTGCGGTAAGTAGAGCGGTCGTCGGCATCGTGTAGCCAATCAGGCAGCGCTTTGATGGCTGCGCGACAGTGGCCGGGAATATCAATTTCTGGAATGACGGTAATACCGCGGGCCGCGGCGTATTCAATCACGTCACGCACCTCTTCTTGGCGATAATAACCTTCGTGACGCTCTGCAATATGACTGAATTGCGGAGCAAGGCGGGTATTGGGGCCGCGTTGACTCCCATAGCGCGTCAATTCAGGCAGAGCTTTAATCTCCAGTCGCCAGCCTTCATCGTCGGTTAAATGCCAGTGAAAGGTATTGAACTTAAAATAGGCTAACTGGTTAATCAGTCGCTTTACCGTGTCCACCGAATGAAAATGGCGCGCGCAATCGAGCATCAYCCCTCGGTAAGCAAAGCGTGGTGCATCGCTGATTTTGATTGCCGGTATTCGAAGCTGTGTGTCATGCTCTTGGCAAAGTTGTAACAGCGATGCGCAGCCGTGAATAAACCCTCGCTCAGCGCAGGCTTGGATGACCACGCCTTGGTCGGTGACGGTAAGCTGATAGGCCTCATCACGGTGGGCGATATCTCGAAGTGCGGAGTCGGGTAACGGCCGTAAGATAATGGCATGATCGCCAGTTACCGCATCTTGGTAGCGTGGGTCGAGTGCAATATCGGCTTGCGGGTACATACGAACCCATTCGCTACTTAACCACTGCGCGGCGGGCAGGGCCTGTGGATCCACTGCGATTAATGGTGTTGTGGGTGAAAGCGTAAAGTACCCTGGCTGGTGGCGCACTGATTTGGGCACCGGAATAATGGCGTGCTCGGCGGGATGAACATCTGGAATCGTTGATCGTGTGGTGTGGGTGTGCGCCAAGTTAATGGGGGTGAGCATCACTGAATATTGCTCGCCATTGGCATAGATCAGCGCATCTTTAAAGCCGGCACAAAGGAACCGCAATGGCGGCGTGTGGGCATCAAACTCGATGTATAAGCTTTGATTGGCATCGAGTGTTTGATGCGCCGGTGTAATGACGCAATAACTACCGATTTGCTCAATACTGCCTTGTGACAGGGTATTGGGGTTGATGAAGCGATCAAATAATACCGCAATGGACAGCGTTTCTAACGGGCGGTCGGTAAGATTATGCAAGGTTAACCCCATTCGGCTGCGCGGTGGGGTGTCATTGGGATACTCGTTGATCACACTAAGATCGAGGCGGTAAGTCATCAAGCGTTCTCCTTGTTCGAGTGGCCGGTGCCAACCAGTGTTTGCGCACTGATGGCGAGCATAAACCAGCTTGCATGTGGCAACCACTGCTCGCCCCATCGCCAGTTTTGCGCCATATCATCGCAATATGGCGCGGGGTTGAAGGCAATCTGTGTTTCATCCTCCATCCCTGCGGTAATGCCATTGCAGATCCCCCCTTTGGCATTAAAAAAGCCCAAGTGCGGTAGGTAATCTGGGTTGTTGTGACCATGTCCATCGAGCATGCAGATATCAAATGGGTTTAAACCGAGGATCCAATTAAGCGCCCGTTGGCTAAAGGTGTGGAGGGCCGCATTTAGCGCATCGTCTTGAATATGGCGCGTAGCATGACACGCAAAGGTTGCCAGTGATCCCAAGCGTGCATTCTCGCCTTGCCACCAATAGCCGGTTTCATTGTGGTGAGGAATAAAGTGACGTACCTGTTTGACGCCATCGACGGGTTTGACGTACTGACGCGGATACGCGAATGGATTATCGGCCGTTTGTGTTAGGTTGAGCTCAAACTGGCAGGCGCGTTCCAGTGCTGTTTGCGCGATAGCTTGATGGCTGGGGTCGGTTTCCACATCGAGATAGCGAGTTAATGCCAAGCCGGGTAGACCGGCATCGGCGGCATGGTAAAACGGGCGGCTCCCATCAGCATTTGCTGACCAATAATACTGACAGGTTTCATCACTGCACTGCCGTGCTATCAGCTTTTGCATCCAGCCTCGAGCCTCGCTCAAGAAGGGACAGTCACCGTTCGCACTAATGTGTCTGTCCCCAGAACCTAAAGGTGCCTGTCCCGCTAAATAAGCGTGACTGTCCCCGGTAGGTTGCTCTTCGGTAGACTGCCGAATGGCGTGATGCAACTCACATGCGGCGAGAAGGGCGCAGGTTTCGTCAATAAWGTTGGGCTCACCGTCATCAAGGTAATGATGGTTATGTTCAACCAAATGCCAGTAGCCGCGAATGGCGGCGTCTAAATAGCGTGCTTGTTGGTCAAGCTCCGCGCAAAGCGGGGATCGGCTTGCGGCGGCAAGGGCAGCAATCGCCATGCCGCCGCCTTGACGAAAACCGGCTTGATAAGCCTCACTCATCACTCCATCTTGCGTCGCGTAAGCGCAAAGGGTGCGGCGCTCTGGGTCTTTCGACCATTGATCAAACACCGTCATATAAAAAAAGCCACTGGGGTGTTGCATACGGAGAAGAAAATCAGCGCCGTGTTTTGCTTCATCGGCTAAGCGTGTGCGCATAAACGCGGGCAGCGTTTCCGAGCTAAATTGGCTGGTAAGATCGGCCAGTACCCAAGCCAATAGCGGGATTTGTTGCGGATTAAAGTAATTGGCGTAGGAAAGGTGGCTCAGGTATTTGCTCACATCGCCAGAGGCATCGTACCAACCGCCGGATACATCCACGCGTTCATCAGAGCCGAATACCTTGGCGTGCTGATCCGCGTGTTCATAGATGCCACTACACCGCTGTGATTTAAAATAATGCAGCAGATCGGAAAACGTGGTGTGAAACAGACAATCGTCAAGGATCTCAAACGGATGCGAATATACCGGAGTGTCTGTTAACAGCACTAGTTGATAGCGTCCGCGATGTGCAAAGGCAGAAAAATCGAGGGTATAAGCCGTGCCCATCTGCCAGTTGCTTAACTGTGTGCCTTGGTGTAACTCAAACTGCGCCACCACGTTATCGAGTGGTGCTGTGTCTGTCCCGAGAATAACAGTGTCTGTCCCCGTAAAATTTTGCGCGCCTTCTGCGGCTTCATTAAAGTGCCTGTCCCCAGAGGAGGAGGCAACTTTGTCCGCCGATCTAAATGTGCCTGTCCCCCTAAGAGGAGGCAGGGAAATCAGTGCCACGGGTGTGCCGGAGAGGGCCTCGCTGTCACTGACGATCACCGCGTATTTGTCACCGTGTAACGAGTAGCCAATGTGATTGGTCAGCACTTGCATGATGGTATCCTTATTGGTCGCTATTGCTCGTACAAATAGCAGCGCACATAGTGGTTATCGGCGAGCTTGGTGACGCCGGGTAACTGCTCAGTGCATTTGGCTGTCGCATGTGGGCAGCGGCCAGCAAAAGGGCAGCCGACAGAGTCCGGCGTCCACAGGGGGATCTCACCCTTGTTGCCCTTTAGTTTTTCGTGAATAGATTTGCTGGGGTCGGGCACGGCTGAGACCAACAGCTGGGTGTAAGGATGCTGAGGGCGATGAATAATCTCTTCGGTGTCTCCCCATTCGACCATATGGCCGACGTACATCACTGCCAAGTCTTCAGCAATGTAACGCGCGGTGGCGATATCATGGGTGATGTAGAGCAGCGACATTTGCTTTTCCACTTTCATCTCTTCCATCAGGTTAAGTACACCGGCACGAATCGACACATCCAGCATCGAAGTTGGTTCATCGGCGAGTACCACTTCCGCGCCGACGGCGATGTTCCGCGCCAAGTTAATCCTCTGACGCTGGCCGCCCGACAGTTGGTGGGGAAATTTCTCCGCCGTTTCTTTGGCCGGAGTGAGGCCCACTTGCTCGAGCAGCTCGAACACTCGCTCTTTCAGTTGTGCTTTGTCGCGCTTGTCGACTTTTTTGTGGATCAATAATGGGCGCGCAATATGGTGAAACACATTATGCGTGGGGTTGAGCGAGCCAAAAGGGTCTTGCCAGACCATTTGCAGGCCTTCGCGATAGCGCATCAGCTCATCACGTTTTTTAATGGTGGTGATATCGCGGCCGCGATATTCAATGCAGCCATCGGTCGGGGCATACATTTTGGCAATCATTTTCGCGGTGGTTGATTTGCCCGAGCCCGATTCCCCCACCACGGCAAGTCCACGGCCTTTGTACATTTTGAACGAGACATCATYGATCGCTCGCATCATGGGTTGTTTGAGGGCATGGCTGTTAATCGGGAAATCTTTCACCACGTTTTTCCCTTCAACCAGCAGTTCTCCAAAACCTGTACTCATTACTGACTTCCTCACATTGGCACGATATTAGACTTTTTGTTGGGCGATCGGCTCGCCGTCGTATAGGTGGCAGTTGGAATAACGGCCAGGTTCGATTTGGCGCAACACAGTTTGTGTGGTTCGGCATTGTTCATGCACCTGAGCACAGCGCGCTTGAAAGCGGCAGCCGGTCGGGATTTCGAGCAAGTTGAGCGGATTGCCTGGGATCCCCGTGAGCTGGCGCTTAGGTCCGGTGAGTGAGGGGAATGAGCTGCCCAGTCCTTCGGTGTAAGGGTGGTAGGGGTTGTTGAGCACCTGTTTGGACGGTGCGACTTCAATCAGCTCACCGGAGTACATGATCCCAATCCGGTCGGAGAACTCCACCATGAGCGATAAGTCATGGGTGATAAACAGAATCGAAAAGCCAAACTCTTCTTTTAACGCGTAGATTTTTTGCAAGATCTCGCGCTGCACTACCACATCTAATGCCGTGGTGGGCTCATCCATGATGATCATTTTCGGGTTGAGGGCCAGTGCAATGGCAATTACCAAGCGCTGACGCATCCCGCCCGAAAATTGGTGCGGATAATCGGTCAGGCGGCTAGGGTGAATATCAACAATTTCCAGCAAGCCTTGAGCCCGTTTGACCGCTTGTTTGCGGGTCAGGTTGGTGTGGCGCATCAACACATCGCAAAACTGCTCTTCGAGTGTCAGCACTGGATTAAGGGCATTCATGGCGCTTTGAAACACCATCGACATCTCCCGCCAGCGAAAGTCGCGCATCCGAGCGTCGCTGTAATCGAGGATATTCTCACCGTTAAAGATGACTTCTCCGCCGGTGATAAAGGCGGGTGGCTTATGCAGACGCATCAGCGAAAAGGCAACGGTGGATTTACCGCACCCCGATTCGCCAGCCAGACCGAAGACTTCACCGGGGGCAATGTCAAAACTGACGTGATCGCAGGCTCGGACATCACCGGCATCGGTAATGTAGTCCACGCACAGGTCACGGATTGAGATAAGTGGGGTGCGACTCATGATTTATCTCCACTGATCAGCATGTGTTCGGCAACGGGATTCTCGTCGCGGGCTTTCTTTTCTTGTTGGCTGAGTTTTTTCCAGCGCCTCATCCCTTTTTGCGCACGTAATTGCGGGTTGGCAATTTCATCCACTGCGAAGTTGAGTAACGCAAGCCCCGTAACCAGTAAAGTCAGCGCAATACAAGGCGCGAGCAGCTCCCACCACGCGCCAATTAGCATGGATGAAGAGGTTTGCACGTTGTAGAGCATGATCCCCCAGCTGATGGTGTTGGGATCGCCAAGGCCTAGAAAGGAGATAATCGACTCCATGGCAATGGCATACATCACCGAACCAATAAAGCTAGCGCCAACAATAGGCACGAGATTAGGTAAGATCTCGACAAAGGTGATACGAAAGCGCGATTCACCCAGCACTTCGGCGGCTTTCACGAACTCTTTTTCGCGCAGGGCAAGGGTTTGCGACCGAACCACCCGTGCGCCCCACGCCCACGAGGTGCAGCCAATAATGATGGCAATCGTCAGCGGTCCGGCTTCGCCGATAAACGCGGCGAGCACGAACAAGAGTGGGTATTGCGGGATCACCAACATAATATTCATCGCGGCAGTAAGCACATCGTCAACCCAACCGCCTAAATAGCCGGCGGTAATACCAATTAAGGTGGCGAGCACACACACGGTGATACCTGCCCCAAAACCTACCGCTAACGAAACACGGGCGCCATGTACTAACTGCGACCAGACATCACGACCCATACGGGTGGTACCAAGGACATGGTCGGCCTTTTTCGACATCAGCAGGGTGCGACGATCATCCGCTAAGTGCGTGGCGACCCAGCCATCTGGGTTGGCTTGCGCCGCTTTGACGATAAAGCTGGGGTATTCATGCGGATTGCCGGTGCGTTTATCTGGCGCGTGCTGGGTTAATAAAGGCGCGAAGACCGCCATCAATATAAATAAACCAACAATGATGGAGCCTGCGCGAGCAATCTTATTGCGAACGATAAGGGTGAGGAGATCTTTCATGTTATTTGCCTCCTTTGCGCAGGCGTGGGTCAAGGACCACGTACAGCATGTCAGCAATTAAGTTAAACGAGAGCATAAACAAGGTCATAATCAGCAGCTGGCCTTGTAGGACTTGGTAGTCACGCGCGTTGATCGCATTCAAAAGCACCGAGCCAAGACCGGGGTAGTTAAAAATGATCTCCACAATCAGTTGGCCCCCGATGGCAATACCCAGCGACATCGATAGCGCGGTGACACTGGGCAAGAGCGCGTTTCGGGCGGCGTAGTTAAACACCACGCGGTTTTCGCTTAACCCTTTGCCGCGGGCCATGGTGATGTAGTCTTCCGCAAGCAGGTTAATCATGTTGTTACGCATGTTGACCAAAAAGCCGCCGACTTGAATGATGGAGGCACAAAACAGCGGGAGTACGGCGTGATAGGCCACATCTTTAATAAAGGTCCAGCTGGTCCAGTCAGGGGTGACGCCCGGCGTGTAGGCATATCCGGTAGGAAACCATTTCAGCCCAATGGCGAAAATAAACAGCGCCAACATGGCGATAACCACTTGAGGCACCGCTTGGATAATCAGCATTCCTGGGGTGATCACAGCATCGTATTTTCCGCCGCGCTTCCAAGCGGCAAAAATCCCCAAAATCGAGCCCAGCGAGAAGGACAGCAGCACTGCACTGCCGGCAAGAAACAGCGACCAGCCAAAGGCTTTGCCGAGGAGCTCGTTTACTGACAACGGATAAAACTGGATGGAGGTGCCTAAATCCCAGCTCAACACGTTTTTCATGTAGGTGAAATACTGCATATAGAGGGGGCCATCAACAAAGCCCAGCAGTTGTTTCATTGCCTCAATTCGCTCTGGAGTGACTTGCACCGAGGCGTTGGCAAACATCATGGTGACAGGATCACCGGGCATGGCACGAGGAATAATAAAATTGAGTGTTGCTGCCACTAAAAGGGCAATCATGTAAAAAGTTAGCCGTCGGAAAAAATAACCCATAACCCGCACCTTACACAGCGAAGTGGTGATGTTCGTGGCGTGAACACCGTGGAAAAGCGGGCGCGCAAGGCGCCCGATAGTGGTTACTGAACGGGCTTAAGGTCCAGTACATGGAGAAGACGCTCAGGAATACCGGCCCAGATAGAGGGTCGACCTTTCGGGTTGTCTTCGTTCCACCAACCGGTGAAGCGGGTTGTGTTGTATTGATACATTTGAGCGCCAGAAAGCACCGGAATGGTGACCTGATCCTTGGCGATAATCGCTTGGATTTGGTGGGCAATTTCCAGTTGCTCAGCTTTATCCGCGGTTTTGTAGAAGCTGTCTAACAGCTTGTCGAGCTCGGCATTTTGGTAATAATGCATCGCGAACCGCGGCATGCCGTCCCCTTTCTGTAAATTGGAGTTATATGCGCTATTCCAATAGGTGTAAGGGTCCGCACCGTGGAAGTAGTTGGTGTAGGCGACGTCGTAGTCGGCTTCAAGCATCGCTTGGTTATACACTGAGAAATCAGGCGTACGTGCCTTGGCTTTGATGCCGGCCTCGGCAAGTTGCTCAACCGCAAGCTGAACGGTGTTGTTGAAGTCGGTCCAGCCATTGGGAGATTGGATCTCGAGCTCAAACGACTTACCTGATGGCGTTTCCACAAAGCCATCGCCGTCTTGATCTTTAAAGCCGGCTTTCGCAAGCAGTGCTTTGGCGCCGTCTAGATCGTACGTATTGTATTGGCGATATTTTTCATGCACCGCTTCGTCGGACCAAGACTCAAAGGCATAACCTAAGCCAGACGCAAAGTCGTTCACTGTACCACCGCCATAAAACGCGATATCAATGATGGTTTGACGGTCAAGCGCCATCGAAAATGCACGACGGAAGTCGACATTGGTCAGCGCTTCACGCTTGGCAGGGTCTGGGTCATTAAAATTGACCATAAAGGCTTGGGTGCCAGCGGCAGGGTACCAATAGTGATGGTTTGGATTGGCGGCTGCGTAGGTGCGGTCAATGTCAGGAATGAACGAGGAGGTCCAGTCCATTTCGCTGTTAATTACCTTGCTTAAAAACTGATCGTTACTGGCGATTTGTGGCACGCGCAGACAGTCAACATCGAGGTTATCGTTATCCCAATAATGCGGGTTACGACATTGAATATAGAGCTGAGAGGTGAAGGTATCGATAGTGGTGAAGGGGCCCGAACCTACTGGGTTCTCGTTGGTGTAAGATGATGGGTCTTCGACGTTTTTCCAAACATGTTCTGGTACCACGGGCACTTTGACGATCTCGTACGGTACGTTGGAATTGGCCTCCGTGAGCTCAAAGCGGACCGTATAGTCGTCGACTTTTTTCACATCCTCAATCCATTTATTAATCCCAGATTGATCGAGCTCCGGATGGTTTTTTACTAAATCAAATGAATACACCACATCGTCGGCAGTGTAGGCTTCGCCGTCTGACCATTTCACCCCTTTGCGTAGGGTAAAGGTGACACTTTTCAGATCATCCGCCATTTCATAGCCACTCGCGATACGAAAGACAGGCTGGTTGCCTTTCATTTCGTTAAACACCACCAAGGGCTCATAAACGAAATCAGTCGTGGTGTGCAGGTAGGTGGCGCCAAGGAAAGGGTTAAAGTTACGGACGAAAGTATTGAACATTTTAGGATGAATGGTGAGCTCACTGCGATCGGCGGCACTGACGGCAGCACTTGCGCTTAGCGCACCGATAATTGCAGAGGCAAGTAGGGTCTTGCTGGCAAATCTAATGTTACTCGAAAACATAGCCATTCCTTACTGTTGCTTTCAGTTCACGTGATGGATAGTGAGCTCGTTGCTTACAACCTTCGCGAGCTCAAGCTTGCCGATTCACCGGCATCTAGTTGTCTGTTGTCTGGTCATCGTATGCATCAGCAATCGATAACACAGCGGCCAGTGAACCTCTTCAAATAAGCATGCCGATAGAACGCCTCGCAACGTCATTAATCGTTAAAATCGTAAAAAAACACTTTCATGACGTTAAAACCGTTAAAATCGATCGGGATAAATTGAAGATGTATTCTGACTCGCTTTCTCTTCTGAGATAAAAACCAGAAACCGAACCAGATTATACCAATAAATATCAATGACTTATTTGTTACCTTCTCAGGGGTGACAGATATCACATGCTTCTTAGGGCTTATTTTTAATCAAGAATTTAATCTTGCCGTTTTGTTGTGATACTCCCCACAATCCTGATTTTTAGCCCCAACTATCGCTCAGACTTGGACTGATATCGGCATCAAAGACCCCGTTTATTTGCGTGAATTATTATCGCGTAGGTTGGTGGATTCTTGTTGGGACAGGCACTTTAGATTTCTTTTGTTAGATTTATGGGGACAGACACTTTTGTTGCTTTTGTTGGAGTGCTTAATGGGACTGCTTAATGGGACTGCTTAATGGGACAGGTACTTTAAATGTATAGAGTCTGAATATTTAAAGTGTCTATTTAAAGTGTCTGTCCCCATTGGAAAGATAAGAGTGTCTGTCTTGATTAATTGCTTATTGGGTAAGGAAAGAGAAAAGTGCCTGTCCTCAATAGGAGAGGCACGTTGGGGGGAAGGTGGTACGGGGTGTGTTAGTCTTCGAGCAGCAGCTGACGCAGCTGTCGGTAGTAGGCCTCTAACTGAGTACGATCGGTATTGTGTTTGTCACAGTGGTCAAGGATGTAGCGAATAGAGCTGAGTACTGTACGCCATCTCGGTGTTTTGGGTAAGGTTTCCAGCAGTAAGTACTTATCCAATGTGCGCGTTTGCAGGCTACTGCGGTCGAGGTATACCCGCCACAGCCCGCTTTGCTCGGCAAAGTCGAACTTACTTTTTCCCGTCGTTTTTTCCCAGTATTCGAGTCCAGCCACCATCGCATCGACAATGAGTTGTCGGCGCGCTTGCGCTTTATCCTCTTGCTGGCTCTGGGCTTGGCTCACTAAGGCTTCAAACTCACCGCCCATGGCTTTTAATTTATCCAGTTGGCGCGTATCACCACGGAACGCATAGCCAGACAAAGCCTCAATCGCACTTTCTAAACTTTGGATCCGTGCCAGCGAGACGGGTGTATCAGTGTTCATCACATATAAGGTGGTGATTTCAGAAGCCGCCGGGAAACGCAAAATCATCCCTTCTAGGTCACGATGCTGGTCGCCGATATAAACAGTCAACTTACCTTGATAGCGTTCGAGCTGTTGGCTCTCATCCGGCTCGTGGATCAGGGCATGACTATGCATACGCTTGAGATTGGCATCTTGCTGTTGAAATAGCGCAGCGGCAGATGCATTGGCAAAGCGGATTTGACCATCGCTACCTGCCCCGATAATCGCTTCAGGGGCGAGAGATAATTGTGAAATCAGCCATGACTGGGTTTCAAGTAGGCTCGCCTGTCGCTCTGCACTTTGCGCTAATGCGGCTTCCAATCGCTGATTTTCCTGCTGACGTCGCTCGGCATCACAGGCGGCAAGATGCGTGGCAATACGTGCGGCAAGTTCTTGCTTATTAAACGGTTTACTCAAATAGTCATTGGCACCCACGTTAAAGCCATGAATGCGATCATCGGGTTGATTAAGTGCCGTAAGCATAATGATGGGAAGCGCCCCATGATGATACTGCTGGCGTAATCGTTCACAAACTTCAAAGCCACTCATCCCGGGCATGAGTATATCGAGCAATACCAGCGCGGGACGCTCTTTTTCGACCTGTTGTAACGCGCTTTCGCCATCGCTAGCGGTAATAACCCGATAACCTTCCATTTGTAAAAAGCTGGTTAATACCTGCTGATTGGTGGGTTCGTCATCAACCACCAAGATCAGTAAGCCATCATCGCAAGTGACGGTGGCAGCGTGCTC
>NZ_MUFL01000042.1:0-29625 GCF_001995355.1 Salinivibrio sp. PR919
TGCCAAACTGTGCATTCAAAAGGGGTAGTTAAGAAGGGGGGCCCCCTTCTTACCAGTGGACAACAACTCAGCGAAGCTGGTTGTCCTATCTGGAACACGTAGCCAGCATTAGGCGTTACGATCACGTTGTTTGCAGACGTGCCAAATAGTTTTTAATCTTAATAAAAATACACTATATGCTTAAAAACTGGACAGTAATAACCCAACCTGTTCGCCTCGCTAGTGATGGCGTCATGATGCGAGAGCGCTACCTACAAAGTCTGAAACACGCCAATCACAAACATACCGTACGCATAGTCTCCATATTTGGCTGCGCTGAAACATCCAACCGCATCGCGCTTGCTGGTGAAGAGTTTAGACTTAACCAGCAACTCCATAACCGAAAAGGGGGACGGCCTTTATCTAGCTACGCGGTTGAGTATTGTCTGACTCTTCCGAAAGGATACCGCCCGACTCCCAAGCAATGGCAAAGCGTTGTAAGAGATTGCTGTATAGCTTTAGCCAAGCATTGCAAATTGAACAAGACAGACTTCGCTCAGTACYGACAACAAATCCGGGCTGTTTTACACCAACAAGAGCAAGGCAGTAAACAAGGCAGCGGTGATCATGTCCACTTAATCATCGGTAAAGTGGTAGCGAATCGAGTTCTCAAAGAGCTTCAACAAAAAAAGGCAACAAAACTGATTAAGCAGGCTTTCAATCACTCGGTTTTAAAACATGTTGGTATTGATTACCGCAGCTATGCACCGGAAGAAAACAATAAGGGAAAACGACTTAGCGAGTGGCAATATCAGTACGAAAAAGCCCACGCCGCTTTAGAAATGGAAAAGATAATTTTGCAGATGCAGAAACAGTTCAGCAAATGGCTCATAGCCATGGAAGAAAGTGACGACAGGCAAAAGCGCCGACAAAGAAATCGTTTGATGAAAACCATTGACTCACTAGACCACAAGCTATTGTCGAAGCAGCAGACTAAACAAATGGAGAAGATAAAACTGAGAGTAGGGTAGCCTACYGGTTCACTCTATTTCTCAAGGCTGCATGCGATGCCAGTCCCTCTTGCTCTTCGCAGCCAGACGTTCTACGAATGCAGCTAGGTCATCAAAACTTACAAGCCAAGGTAGTTTTTGAGACTCTCCAAATCTAGTAACCGGAAAAGGCAATTCATTATTACGAGCTTGGCGCTTAGCTGTGCTTGGAGTAAGCCCCAGATAAAACCTCGCCACATCTTCTAGTGGGATAAACGGCTCGTGATTGTGCTTAGCTGCCAAAAGGGATTTGGTTGAGAGAGAACAAGAACTGTTCATAGGTGCTCCTAATTACTCCATAATCTCACAAAGGAATTCTATATCTCGAGTATTTAGTCGCTACTTTTCACGCCCTTCAAGCGATTTTTGATATTTCCGTTTAGGGGACGTAAGATGGGAGCTAAGGTGCTTTTCTGATAGAACTGGTAGCAACCGTCCCTTATCCGTCCCTCAACACTTCGACACCTAATCTTAAGTAGTTGTTTATTATGAAGTATAGGTCACTTATCCTCTCAATCTAGCATGGGCGCAACAGAGAAACGCTGCATCACCGTTTTTGGCGTCACATCAGGGCTGGCGGCGGTTTTGCTGGGGTTAGTCATGGTCTCGAATCTCTGCAAATTACGTTAAACGACAGTCATTTTCGACAGGCGGACGCGGATTATACACATTGCATCGGTAAGATTTAAGCAGAACCATCCCGACTGACCACGAGGCAGAAGAAAAGCACAAGCTAACAGTATGGCAGCCGTTATGATGGTTTAAACCAAACCAGCCCCTGTGCTTCTATAGCTGCTGCGAAAGCCGAAAGTATTTCTCTGCCACTAAGTAGCTGATCACTGCTTCTTTTTGTCGGTCGCGGAATTGATTTACCCACTGATGGGCATTGTGAATGATCGCTTGTGCTTCATGTGGATGAGTGAGGTAGTAGTCGATGACTGCCTCTAGGTTGGAAAAGTCTGCGTTCACCTCAGCATAGTGAACCCCGGCGATTAATTGGCCCTCCATAAACCAAGTTTCATACTCCAGCGRCGGTGAGAGGCACAGCGAGTTGGACGACAGTATCCATTTTAAATTGGTCGCAACGTCTTTCCCTTCCACACTGAGAATAAACTTATGCTGTAGCTGCGCTTGCGGTGTTAGCGGGTCTTTTCGATAGGCTTGGTCAGTCTCATTCGCGGGGCGGGTATCTCCGACATCAATGATAGGATGCGTGTAAAAGCGGCGAAGAAGTTGGCGACGCTTGTGATTAAAGCAGCGTCCACGCCATACCGCGCTATCGCGTTTTTGCCCAAACGGTACGGGATCATCAATAAATTGAAAATGGCGCACCGCATTGAGCTTGAGTAGTACGGCGTTTTGATTGTCGCCATGAATGGGACGGCTTTTTACAAAGGCTGGCGTAAGTGGCGGTTGCGTGACATCGCCATCTAAGTAATGCAAAAACAAGCCGTTGGGGAACCAGCGCATCACTCGCAATATATCTAAAAAATACACCGAGCCGTGATCTTGTCTCACTCGGCCCGTCTGATGATCGCAATATTGCTCCGACAAACAAAACGGGGCATTCAAACGGTTGTAATAACTGACACGTTGGTCGATATCAGATTGATGCTGCTGATAAATGGGCAACAGTTGCCGGCACATCCATGAGCGATACCAATCATTAGGGATCGCATTGAGTGCCAAGTTATAACTATAGTAGCGGAGTTTTTTCACCCTCTTGCTCCGTCAATCCGTCTGCGGACATCGATTTACCGCAAAGCCTAGTCGAGCAAGATGACGAGCAAATGAAATGGGCGAGAGAGCCTGTTGCCCGCTCTCTCGCGACAAGACTTATTCGATGGTGAATTTGCCTTTCATCACAGTCCAGTGGCCTGGGAAAGAGCAGAAATAGGTTAAGTCTTTGCCTTTCAGTCCTTCGGTTGAGAAGGTAATCGTGGTGCTTTCGCCGCCGCCAATCAATTTGGTATGCGCCAAGATACGATCATCGCCTTGTGGCAAGTAATCGTTATTTGGGCCGGCACCCGCGCCTTTCATGGCAATGTCTTGAAGGTTAGACGTTTCTGACAGCACCCAGTTGTGGCCCATCGAGGTCACAGGCATGGAGCCTTGGTGCTCTAGGGTTAGCGTCACTTCACTGCAGCTTGCTGGTACGGATAGCGATGTTTGATCGTAGGCCATTTTATCACCGGTGGTGACAGTTAACTCACACTCGTTGGCAACCGCTTGCGTGGAAACAGACGCGAACGCCAGTGCGGCGAGGGCTAACAGTTTTTTCATCGGTACATACTCCTATTATGGATGTAAAGGTATGTTTTTTTATGCTTGTGGCACGGTGCCATCATACGGACTCACTACAAGAAAACAGTTAGCCGATTCAAAGATCAGCAGATTGTTAACTGTTTTTATTTTGCTCAATACTGTGAGAGGTCTGATCGCGATCAAGCGATACACGTAAAGGTGTTTACAGGTGTGTGATAACGCATAGGATTAAAGACAGACAGGGTGCGCTGACCAGTGGCTATGATAAGATAACAAACTGACTGTCAGCACTTTGAGGCGCTATGACCAATACCACTGGGTTACTGCACCGCGCACAGCAGCTTTGTGAGCAGCGAGGAGTAAGGCTTACTCCACAACGTACGCGCGTTTACGAAATTATTGCCAACTACTCACGCGCCATCAGTGCCTATGAGTTGCTTGATGTGTTGCGCGAAACAGAACCACAAGCCAAACCCCCAACTGTCTATCGTGCGCTAGACTTTCTATTAGCGCAGGGGTTTGTACATAAAGTGGAGTCAACCAACAGCTACATCGCTTGTTGCCATTTGGGGCACCAAGGACATTGCTCGCAACTGTTGATTTGTGATCAATGCGGTACGGTCGAAGAGTGCCACACCGAGGAGCTGTCGGATGCATTGCGTGAAAAAGCGCAGCAAGTGGGCTTTCACGTACAACACCATGTGATTGAAACGCATGGCACATGTGCACAGTGCTTGGCTCAATAACATTGAATTGATTAGGACGGACATTCTTTATGGAAGCACAATTCGTCAACCCATTCCTGACCTCGCTGATTAACGTGCTGCAAACCATGGCACAGTTAGATATTCAGCCTGAGAAGCCTCACCTAAAGAAATCCGAGATCGCTAAAGGGGATGTTTCTGGGTTAATCGGTATGGTTGGCCCACAAACCAAAGGGTCGTTCTCAGTGACTTTTGACGAAGATATGGCGCTGGAGATCATGTTTCGCATGCTCGGTGAGCGCGCAGACTCGATCAACGAGGAAGTCACTGACATGGTGGGTGAAATCACCAATATGGTGACCGGGGGTGCCAAGCGTATTCTGTCAGAAAAAGGCTTTGAGTTTGAGATGGCCACCCCAGTGGTGGTGTCTGGTAAAGGTCATACCATCAATCACAAAAGCGATGGACCTGTGATTATTATGCCGTTTAAATCGCCCCACGGTACGGCCTTCATTGAAATCTGCTTTGATCACTAAGACGGCACACCTCGATATAAAAACGCCGCGCAATTGCGCGGCGTTTTCTCGTTTCACCGGTTAAGCGATTACGCTTGGCGCCATTGCTTAAAGGTGTTGATCAAGCCATTGGTTGAGCTGTCATGGCTGTCGATTTCGTTATTATCGTTCAGCTCTGGCAGGATGTTGTTTGCAAGCTGCTTACCTAGCTCAACGCCCCACTGATCAAAGCTGTAGATATTCCAAATCACACCCTGAGTGAAGATTTTGTGCTCGTACATCGCAATCAACGCGCCCAAAGTATATGGCGTGATTTGATTGACCAGAATAGAGTTCGTCGGACGGTTGCCCTCAAACACTTTAAACGGTGCGATCGCAGCAATTTCATCGGCTGATTTACCCGCTTTTGCTAGCTCGGCTTCCACTTGCTCTCGACCTTTACCAAATGCCAGTGCTTCGGTCTGAGCGAAGAAGTTAGCCATCAATTTAGCGTGATGATCGCCAATCGCGTTATGACTATGCACTGGGGCAATAAAGTCACATGGGATCAACTTGGTGCCTTGGTGAATCAGCTGATAAAACGCATGCTGACCATTGGTGCCCGGCTCGCCCCAGATGATTGGGCCGGTTTGATAGTCAACCGGATTACCGTTGCGGTCCACATACTTACCGTTTGATTCCATATTGCCTTGTTGGAAATAGGCAGCAAAACGGTGCATGTATTGGTCGTAAGGTAAAATAGCTTCTGATTCTGCGCCGTGGAAGTTGTTGTACCAAATACCAATCAGTGCCAACAGCACCGGCATGTTCTGCGCCATCGGTGCGGTTTTGAAGTGGTTATCCATTTGGTGCGCACCGTCAAGCAGTGCAACAAAGTTGTCGTAACCTACGCCCAAACAGATAGAAAGACCAATCGCCGACCACAATGAGTAACGGCCGCCAACCCAATCCCAGAATTCGAACATGTTGGCCGTATCAATACCAAACTCAGACACCGCTTTTGCGTTGGTAGAAAGTGCGGCAAAGTGCTTAGCCACTTGGCTTTCATCCCCTGCTGCGTTCATAAACCAGTCACGTGCTGTGTGGGCGTTGGTCATGGTTTCTTGGGTGGTGAAGGTTTTTGACGCCACCAAGAACAAGGTAGTTTCTGGATTTAGCTCTTTTAACGTTTCGGCGATATGCGTGCCATCCACGTTAGAGACAAAGTGCAGGTTCAAATGGTTTTTGTAAGCGGCAAGTGCTTCGGTCACCATGTAAGGACCAAGATCTGAGCCACCGATACCAATGTTAACCACATCTGTAATCGCTTTGCCGGTATAGCCTTTCCATTCACCGCTGATCACACGCTCGGAAAACGACTGCATCTGCGCCAGTACCGCGTTCACTTTTGGCATCACATCTTCGCCATCCACCATGATAGGTGTATTGCTGCGGTTACGCAGTGCTGTATGGAGCACGGCACGATCCTCGGTGCGGTTGATCTTCTCGCCGTCAAACATCGCGCTGATCGCGTCCGCCACGCCGGTTTCATCCGCCAGTGCCAGCAACTTGGTCAGTGTTTCTTCACTGATCAGGTTTTTGGAATAATCCAACAGAATGCTGTCTTCGAATTGGGTCGAGAAATGGGCGAATCGCTGTGGGTTGTCGGCAAAAAGATCCGCCAGTGTGTAGTCCTGTGCTTCTTCAAAGTGGGCGGTCAGTGATTGCCACGCCACGGTTTGAGTGGGATTAGTTGTCTTTAGCATCATGGTCATCCAAATCGCGTTGTGAATGCCGCTGTTAGCGTAACAGCCGGCAAGGATCCTGTAGTGTCTCAGCGTCACCACGCTGTTCGCGGTGGCAATTGGAGTAATATTACATAATCACAGCCAGATTCTCACATGCAATTGCTGTGAGAGGGTTGCGATTAATCATAGAATAGTTGGATAAGCCTTGAGCTTTTCGCTCACGACGAGGATCACAACAAGGACTGCTTATGTGGTATCAAACTGAAATTCAATTGCGCCCACGCCCGCGGGGCTTTCACCTAATTACCGACGACATTGTCTCGGCACTGCCTATCCTCGATGAGATTGATATCGGGATGGTACAGGTGTTTATCAAGCATACGTCGGCGAGTTTAACCTTGAATGAAAATGCGGACCCCACGGTGCGCCAAGATATGGAAGCGCACTTTAACCACTCAGTGCCAGAACGCGCGCCCTATTATCAGCATACCTATGAAGGCGATGATGACATGCCGGCGCACCTTAAAGCATCGTTGCTAGGCGCRAGCGTCACGGTTCCCATCAGCCAAGGTCGACTTAATCTCGGTACATRGCAAGGGATTTATCTGGGTGAGCATCGCGATCATGGCGGTACACGCACCTTGGTGGTCACTGTGCAAGGTGCGCCCCGTACCGCTTAACATCAAAAGCTACACCGCGGCGTCATCGGCCGCGTTTAAGGCGAGATATTGACGAGGCACGCGGCCGGTGACTTGGCACACTAATTCATAGCCAATGGTATCGACCAAGCGGGCAATGCGCTCAACGGGAAGCTCAGGCCCCCACAGTACCGCTTCGTCACCCACTTTATCGGTCGCATCTGGGCCCAGATCAACGGTGATCATATCCATCGATACGCGCCCAGCCAGGGGCACTTCGCGACCATTCAGCCAAACAGGGGTGCCGTCAGGTGCAGAGCGTGGATAGCCATCGCCATAACCGATGGCAATCACGCCAATCAAGGTATCGCGCGAACTGCGCCAACGCGCGCCATAGCCTACCGGCTCGCCCGCTTTCAGTTCGCGAACCGCCATCACCCGGGAAGTCAATCGCATTGCCGGTTTTAGGCCCAGCTGTTCGCCAGTCAGTTCAATTCGTGACGAAATGCCATATAAACAAATGCCGGGACGCACCCAGTCAAAATGACTTTGCGGCCAAAACAAGGTCCCCGACGAGGCTGCCAGCGACCGCTCTCCGCTTAGCCCTTCCGTTACCTGTATGAAGGTATCTATCTGTGCTTGCGTAATCGGATTATCCAGCTCGTCCGCGCAGCCAAAGTGGCTGAGAAAGCCAATGTCAGCGGCCACATTGTCGCAAGCATTAAGGGCGGCGAGTGCTTCCGGTACTTGCTCAGGCTGAAAACCTAAGCGGTGCATGCCTGAGTCGACTTTTAACCACACGGGTAACGGCTCACTTAGCGAGGCACGAGTCAGCATCGCCACTTGCTCTTTACAATGCACGGTTGCTGTCAATTGGTGAGAAACCAATAACGGCAGTTCATCCGCTTCATAAAACCCTTCCAGCAAGACGATGGGCAATTGGATCCCGGCACGACGCAACGTCAATGCTTCTTCCACCCGTGCCACACCGAAGGCATCGCTAAACGGGGCCAAGGTGGTGGCAACCGACGCGAGTCCATGCCCATAACCATCGGACTTCACCACCGTCATCACTTTACTGTGAGGCGCTTTACGGCGCATCACTTGGATGTTGTGCACCATCGCCTCGGGATCAATCAAGGCACGAGCTGCATTGGTCATGGTAGACAGATCACTCATCATCAAACGCGGGTCCTGCATAGTTATCAAATCGCGAATACTGCCCTTGGAAGGTGAGACGCACACTACCAATCGGACCGTTACGCTGTTTACCAATCAGGATTTCCGCAATCCCTTTCATCGCACTTTCTGGGTTGTAGACTTCGTCGCGGTAAATAAACATGATCAAGTCGGCATCTTGCTCAATGGCGCCCGATTCACGCAAGTCCGAGTTTACCGGGCGTTTATCCGCCCGTTGCTCCAATGAGCGGTTTAGCTGCGATAGCGCCACCACCGGCACGTTCAGCTCTTTCGCGAGCGCTTTGAGCGAGCGAGAAATCTCGGCAATTTCAAGGGTTCGGTTTTCTTGTAAACCCGGTACACGCATCAATTGCAGGTAGTCGACCATGATCATACTCAGACCGCCATGTTCACGTGCAACGCGACGGGCTCGCGAGCGCACATCGGTCGGTGTCAAACCGGAGCTGTCATCGATGTACATGTTCTTTTTCTGCATCAAGATCCCCATCGATGAGGAGATGCGCGCCCAGTCTTCATCATCAAGCTGACCGGTCCGGATCTTGGTTTGATCGACGCGCGAGAGCGAGGCCAACATGCGCATCATCAGCTGTTCAGCCGGCATCTCGAGCGAGAAGATCAACACGGGTTTTTCTTGGTCCATCGCCGCATTTTCACACAAGTTCATCGCAAAGGTGGTTTTACCCATCGATGGACGTGCCGCAACAATGATTAAGTCAGACGGCTGTAAGCCGGCGGTTTTCTTGTTCAGGTCAGTAAAGCCTGTCGATACGCCCGTGACACCATCTTGCGGTGACTTAAAGAGCTCTTCAATGCGCTCCAGTGTCCTACTCAACACCGAGTCAATATGCTGCGGCCCTTCGTTTTCACTGGTTCGAGATTCGGCAATCGCAAACACCTTGCTCTCGGCCATATCGAGCAGATCTTCCGAGCTACGCCCTTGCGTGTCATAGCCCGCATCGGCGATTTCATTGGCTACCCCAATGAGATTACGCACCATGGCACGCTCTCGCACAATATCGGCGTAAGCAATAATGTTGGCCGCACTTGGGGTGTTTTTCGCCAGCTCCGCCAAGTAAGCAAAACCACCCACATCGTCGAGCGTGCCCGCTTTTTCAAGGTGCTCAGAGAGGGTGATCAAATCTAGTGGCTTGCCTTCATCGAGCAAGGTCTTGGTCGCATCGAAAATTAATCGATGGGGGCGACTGTAAAAGTCATGGCTGACGACTTTTTCCGCAACCGCATCCCAGCGCTCGTTATCCAACATCAAGCCACCCAGCACGGACTGCTCGGCTTCAATGGAATGTGGCGGTACTTTGAGATTAGCGACTTGTTGATCTTTTGCGGGTTTACGATTGTCTGCCATAACGAACTCACCTATTACTGATGGGCGCCATTATACCCGCTGTCCTAGCGAGACGCTGCCCTGTCAGCCATTTTTTTCCAAACGCTGAATAATCACCGCGGATTTTAACCCAAATTTGACCGCTTCAATGCTGACGATCCCTATCATAGCGCGCCTGAGACAGTGTGAGGGTAAAGCCATGAAATCTGTTTATACGCCGCTTTGGATCTCACTATGTGTCGCGTGTATCAGTCCTGCCTATGCAACCGAGCAAGACGACACGTCAACGTCACCTTGGTCATCCGATATTTCCATCGGTTATCAACGTCTGGGCGGCAATGCCGATTCACAAACGATCAACAGTGAGTTAAACGGCCAATACCAAGTCGAACAATATAGTTATCAAGCCAGCGTCAGTCTGCTGCAGGTTGAAAAAGACGGCGAAGAGGACAAACGCAAAACGGAGTTCGAATCCCAAGCCAATATGAAGCTTAGCGCGCAAAGCTATGCGCTGCTGAACGCCACGTACGTCGCTGACCGTTATGGTCCTTACTTTGACGACTTTATGCTCGCAACCGGTCTTGGCTACCAATGGATAGAGCGTGATGCATTGAGTGTCAGCACAGAGATAGGTCCCGGCTTTCGTTACCAACGGCCAAATTTGGACGAAATTGATGACGATGATCTGATCATGCCCTATTCGGTCAGTGAGCCAGTCGTCCGCGCCCAAGCCAAATGGCAGTGGCGGTTTTTAGATAATGCCAGTATCGAGGGACKCACACAGGTTGTGTCTGGGGAAAGCAATACCAGCGTGGAAGGCGTGTTGTCGCTAGCTACCACGATTACCGAAAAGCTCTCGATTAAGCTGACGGGAAAACAAAACTACATGAGTGAAGTACCGCCGGGGCTGAAGCACCAAGACAGTGTGTTCACGGTTGGATTACGATATCAGTGGCTTTAGCGGTTATCTGTTCACAGGCATAAAAAAAGCCAGCCTTATCGGCTGGCTCTTTCACAAACATTGTCTTGGCAATTACGCAGCAACAACGTTCACTTTTACGGTTGCGAACACGTCAGAGTGCAGTTGCACGCTGATTTCGTACTCACCAGTGTTGCGCAGCGCGCCTTCTGGTAGACGAACTTCGCTCTTCGCGATTTCAACGCCTGCTGCAGTTACAGCGTCAGCGATGTCACGAGTACCGATAGAACCGAACAGCTTGCCTTCGTCGCCCGCTTTAGAGGCGATCTCAACCGCTTCTAGCGCTTCAACTTTCTCAGCACGCGCTTGAGCGGCAGCCAGTTGCTCAGCAACTTTTGCTTCTAGCTCAGCACGACGTGCTTCGAAGTGTTCGATGTTGGTTTTGGTTGCCATAACAGCCTTACCTTGTGGGATAAGGAAGTTACGCGCGTAACCAGACTTAACAGTTACCTGATCACCTAGGCCACCCAGGTTACCGATTTTATCAAGTAGAATAACTTGCATTCTTCAATCCTCTCTAACGTGGACAGTTCCGATTACTGATGCTTGTCAGTGTACGGCAGCAGGGCCAGGTAACGAGCGCGCTTGATAGCACGAGCCAGTTGACGCTGGTACTTAGCACGAGTACCAGTGATACGGCTAGGTACAATCTTACCAGATTCGGTAATGTAGTTTTTTAGAGTCGCTACATCTTTGTAGTCGATCTCTTGTACGCCTTCTGCAGTGAAACGGCAGAATTTACGACGACGGAAGAAACGTGCCATGGGCTTATCTCCTGATCTAAATGTCTATAATGTGGTCAGCATGCAATACCAATTTTCCCTCGCCTTGTCGGCTGGTCTGGTAAGCGAGAAAACCGCTTACCTTGATATGGCTGCCTAAAGCTAAATTGTGAGTTTGTTGTGTTGACCCTTGCCCGCTTACCACCACCGGCAGACGACAATACACCTGACGGGAAAGGTTCGCTTCGAGTTGCGTGGAACGATGCTCTAACACAAAGTGGCAGTGCGGGATCCCTGCAGGGCTCTGGCGGTGGACCGGAGCTTTACTGATAACACCAGTAAGTTCCAATCGATTGGTCATCACAGCGATTACTCAGCAGCGCTCTCGCCTTCAGCTTTCGCTTCTGCACGCTCTTCGCGCTCAGGACGATCTTCACGCTTAGCAGTACGCTCTTCTTTAGCCTTCATCATGACAGATGGCTCAGTGATAGCGTCTTTAGTACGCATGATCATGTTACGGATCACAGCGTCGTTGAAGCGGAACGTGCTTTCTAGCTCGTCAATCACAGATTGCTCAGCTTCTACGTTCATCAGAACATAGTGTGCTTTGTGCAGTTTGTTGATTGGGTAAGCCAGTTGACGACGGCCCCAGTCTTCTAGACGGTGGATTTGACCACCCGCATCTTTGATAGACGCAGTGTAACGCTCGATCATGCCAGCAACTTGCTCGCTCTGATCAGGGTGCACCATGAATACGATTTCGTAATGACGCATTGAGTTGCTCCTTACGGATTAATCAGCTTCCACAATTGGCCCGGTCGTCCAGCGGAAGCAAGGAACGAAAAATAAAAGACCGAGAATCAGGCGCGAGATAGTACAGAATTGCATCGCCATAAGCAAACAGATTTTACGTTAATTTACTCACCTTCTGCCACCGTGTTGCCCGCACATCACTATATGATGCTCTCTTCAAACAACACGCTTTCTTTAATCCTTACCCCCACAACTCCCAGCATCTATTACCACGAAATAGACAACACACTTAATTCGCTTAAAACAGAAACCTACTAATAACATCCTCCGTGACACTGGCCTCAAAATTTGACCAGTAGCAAAAAAATTAAGAAATCAAGCCTGCAAATTGTCAGGATTGGTCAAACTTCAAGCAATGTCACGCTATTGATGCACTTTTTTTTTGTGAATAATTAATTTCTGAACCCACGCTCAAATTATTGTACTTCCGCCTCCATTTCTTGGCATCAATTGCCCAACATAGCGGTTTTATTGCCTACTGTTGATATTTAAATCATCTAAACACGCAGTAGACGCAGGATAAGGGCACATAAATTTCCTACCTGCACTGATGAGATTCGCTTCAAAAATTTTGGGAGCAAAATATGAAATTAATGACGCCATCGCGTGCCGTCGCGCTAGGTTTGGCGGGGCTCGCGTTAACTAGCCCCAGTGTGCACGCTGCAGTTGATTGCCAGCCACTGCCCGATTGGCAGAATGGCAATACCTACACCAAAGGGGATCAAGTTAAAGCGGACGATACCGCCTATGAGGCAAGGTGGTGGACGCAAGCCGATCCTGCCACTCAGTCTGGCGAGTGGAAAGCATGGAAAATCCTCGGCCAGTGCGCGGGCAGCGTTAACCAAGCCCCTACCGCAACCTTAACCGTGTCACCGTCTGGACCCGTTGAGGTTGGCGACACACTCACCTTCACCCTCGCCGGAACAGACACGGATGGCACAGTGACCTCATTCGTGCTTTCACAAGGCGACACTGTCTTATATGAAGGTGCAGAAGCGACTTCCATCGGCTGGCAAGCCGAACAAACGGGTCGTTTTACCTTTACTCTCACCGTGACTGACGACAAAGGCGCCACCGATACCCAAACATTGCAACAGGTGGTGGGTGATGACCAAACCGGCGGCGATGAGTATGCCTGTCGTCCGGCTGGTTTATACACCACCCCAGATGTCGACGTGCCATATTGTTCGGTGTATGACGAGAACGGCCTTGAAGACATGGGCGCCGATCACCCTCGCCGTGTTATCGGCTATTTCACCAGCTGGCGAAACGGTACCAACGGCCAGCCCGCTTATTTAGTCAGTGATATTCCTTGGGACAAGATCACCCACATTAATTACGCCTTTGCTCACGTCAACGCGGACAACCAATTGTCTATCGGCGATCCCAATGCACCCGATAATCCAGCAACCCAGATGACCTGGCCGGGCGTGGCCGGCGCAGAGATGGATCCAACCCTGCCGTACAAAGGTCACTTTAACTTGCTCAACAAGTATAAAAAGCAGCACCCCGACGTGAAAACGCTGATCTCCGTGGGTGGCTGGGCCGAAACCGGGGGCTACTTCGGTGAAAACGGCGAGCGCATCGACAGTGGCGGTTTCTACACCATGACCACCAATGCCGATGGCAGCGTCAACCAAGCTGGCATTAAAGCTTTCACCGACAGTGCCGTCGCCTTCTTGCGCCAGTATGGCTTTGATGGTCTAGACATTGATTATGAATACCCATCGTCAATGAAAGACTCAGGCCACCCTGACGATTTCGAGTACTCCAACCCACGTCGTGCGCACTTGAATAAATCCTATCAAGTATTGATGAAGTCGCTGCGTGAAGCGCTCGATAAAGCCAGTGCACAAGATGGCAAGCACTATATGCTGACCATTGCCGCACCGTCGTCGGGTTACTTATTGCGCGGGATGGAAACCTTCCAAACCACCCAATACTTAGATTACGTCAACATCATGAGCTATGACCTACATGGGGCATGGAATGATCATGTTGGCCATCAAGCGCCGCTATACGACACCGGCGAAGACTCAGAGCTTAAACAGTGGAATGTTTACCAAACCCCTGAGTTCGAGGGAATTGGTTATTTAAATACCGACTGGGCAGCAACCTATTTTATGGGCGGTATGTCACCCGGCCGCATCAATATCGGTATCCCATATTACACCCGCGGCTTTAAAGACGTACAAGGCGGCGATAAAGGCCTTTGGGGACGCGCGCCACTGCCAAACCAAAGTGAGTGCCCAGCCGGCACCGGTGTCGGTGAGAAAAACAAATGCGGCAACGGTGCAATCGGCATTGATAACCTTTGGCATGATGTGGACGAGCTCGGCAACGAAGTGCCTGCTGGCTCCAACCCTTTATGGCATGTGAAAAACCTGCTCGACGGCAAACTACCGGCCTACGCCGCGGAGTACGGACTCGATCCTGAGCAAGATCCTAGCGACCGTCTCACCGGTAACTATCAACGTTATTACGATGACATCGCCAAAGCGCCGTGGGTTTGGAACGAAGAAAAACGCGTATTCCTATCGATGGAAGATGAAACCTCGATGGCCGAAAAGGTCGACTACGTGATCAATAAAGGTCTAGGCGGGGTGATGTTCTGGGAGCTGGCGGGGGATTATCGCTATGATGATCAGCGTCAAGCCTACTTTATGGGCGATACCCTGACTTCGCTGGCGTACCAAACCTTTAAGCAAGCTGGCAGCGACTACTCACTGCAACGTGGCGATACCAACTTCCAAGTGCCAAGCGAGCAAGTGGATGTCACCTTTGACGCGCTGAACTTCCCAGTGGGCGATGACAACTATCCTATTCGCCCCACGTTCCGCTTTACCAACCACTCGGATCTGGACTTATCGGGCGCCACCATCAGCTTTGATGTGCCCGTGTCTACCTCGGCCATTTTTAAATCTGACTGGAACGCTCAGAAAAAGCTACGCATGGAAGTGGTCCGTGATAGCAGCAACGCCAGTGGCAACAACATCGGCGGGTTTGATGCTACGCACCATCGCTTTGCCATCACCCTGATTAACGAATGGGGCGGCATTGAGCAAAGCTTTAAGCCCGGTGAAACCTTGGATGCTCAGGTGATGTACTACATGCCGATCACCAACCCGACCAATATCACAATTGAAAAAGATGGCCAGCGCTATGCGGTGAAGCAGGAGTATCCAAGCCTTCCGCCTGCGCTACCCGGTAGCACCAGTCAAAGTGGCGGAGAGTCTCAGTGTCCCGGCGTCGATGTTGCCAGCCTGAGTACCTATCCCAACTGGCCTAACGGGGGCAACCATGCCAGCGGTGGCGACCAACTTATCTACCAAGAGGCGGTATGGGAAGCCAAGTGGTGGACCCAAGCGGCACCCGGTGGTCAAGCTTGGCGCCAAGTCTGCAGCCTCTAATCCATTTCTGGTCTTGAATGCGGGGGCTGCGTGCCCCCGTTAAGGAGTCGTTATGTTCAAGTCTTCGTTCACACAGTTTTCCTGCCGTACCGCCGTGGCCCTTGCGCTGGTCGCAAGCAGTTCACAGGTGATGGCACATGGCTATTTAGACAGCCCCAAAGCACGCCAAGCGATTTGCCATGAGCAAGGGGGCTATTGGTGGCCTTCAGATGGGTCACGTATTCCCAATGCTGCCTGTCGCGCTGCGTTCTTAGAGTCGGGGCACTACCCATTTGTGCAACACCACGAATCAGCGCAATTGGTGGCGGATTACCGCAATATGGATGCGGTGAAAGCGGCCGTGACCGATGGCAACTTATGTGGTGCCGGCGATCCCAATAAAGCCGGGATCAGTTTGCCCTCACCGGATTGGCAACGGACCGAAGTCACCCCAGATGGCAATGGCCAAATTGACGTACGTTTTCGCGCCACCACACCGCACAACCCAAGCTATTGGGAAATTTATCTCACCAAGCCAGACTACAACGGCGCGACCGATGCGCTGACGTGGGATGATCTCGAGAAGATCGACACCTTTGGCGATCTGCCCATTGTGATCGGCGATGACGGAAACCGTTATTACGAGATGACCGTGACCCTGCCCGCCGATCGTCAAGGTGACGCCATTCTCTATAGCCGTTGGCAACGCATTGATCCGGCCGGTGAAGGCTTCTACAACTGTGCCGACATCACTATCACCCCCAGTCAGACAGCGCCAGCCCAATGGCACGAGCTGGGCTACTTTGTCCCACATCCACAAATGGCAGCTTTGGGCGATCGCGTACGTGCCCGCTTGCACAACCGCCAAGGCCAAGAAGTGGTAGATGTCACACTCACATTGACGGACCAAAATGTGGCGAATTGGCCACAAGCGCTGGCCAGCCTTATCGAACAACAGGCTAACGAGCCCTTACGTATCGGGGTGATGCGCCACGGTGAGATCCAGTTTAATGCCGATGACGTGGTGCAAAACCAAGTCTTTAGCCATCACGATAGCTATAGCTTCAACCTGTCGGTGATCCCGGCTACCGACGAACCCACCAGCAACCTGCCCGCGTGGAGCGCTTCTGAGGTCTATGTGGCCAAGGATCGCGTGCGCTACGGCGACAACATCTACCAAGCAAAATGGTGGACACGAAACGAGCAACCCGGCGCTGCCCTTGTTTGGCAACGCGTGACACAATAAGGAGCAAACATGAAGCCAATGACCCTACTCTCTCTGGCGATTGCTGGGGCACTGGGTGCCAGCCACGCCGTGGCGGCCCCCTCAACCCCAAGTTTGGACTGGAAGCCACAAAACTATTCTTTTGTTGAAGTCGACGAATATGGCCGCGGATCGTACAAAGATCTGGTGCAACGCGTGGATGAAGTCCAAATTGAAATTAAATGGAATGCCTGGTCCGGTGATGGTGGTGATAGCTACAAGGTGTACTTTGACGATCAGGTCGTTAATCAAGGCACCTTACCGGCAGGAACCAAATCTGGCGTTGTCACTTTCCCCTATGACAAAGGAGGCCGCCACCAGCTTAAACTCGCCTTGTGTGAAGGTGGCGTGGATGGCCAGTGCGCGACCAGTGCCGCCAAACCCATCGTGATCGCAGACACCGACGGCGTGCACCTTGACCCACTGCCGATGAATGTCGACCCGAACAACAATGACTACCCCAAACAGCCTGATACCGTGGTGGGGGCATACTTTGTCGAATGGGGCATTTATGGTCGTAACTTCGATGTCAGTCAGGTGCCCGCGGGGAATCTCACCCACATCTTATATGGCTTTATCCCCATTTGTGGCCCCAATGAGTCATTGGGCGACATCGAAAATGGCAACAGCTTGCGCGCACTAGAGCTCGCCTGCCAAGGCTCAAAAGACTATGAAGTGGTGATCCATGACCCTTGGGCGGCGATTCAGAAAAAACTGCCCGGCACACCAGCTAAAGATCCGATTGGTGGCACTTATGCGCAAATGATGGCGCTCAAGCAGCGCTACCCGGATCTGAAAATTCTCCCATCTGTGGGCGGCTGGACCCTATCAGACCCCTTCTATGATTTCACCGACAAAGCCAACCGTGACGTCTTTGTTGCCTCGATGAAAGAGTTCCTACAAACCTGGAAGTTCTATGATGGGGTCGACATTGACTGGGAGTACCCAGGCGGTGGCGGTGCCAATCCAGATTTAGGCAATCCAGATAAAGATAGCCAAGCCTACGCGGCCTTAATGCGTGAGCTGCGCGCGATGTTGGATGAGCTCGAGGCCGACACGGGCCGTGAGTACCAACTCACCTCGGCCGTCGGGGCCGGTTATGACAAGATCGCCAACGTCGATTACAGCGCCAGCGCGCCGTACATGGATTATATCTTTGCCATGACCTACGACTTTTTCGGCGCATGGAATAATGTCACCGGTCACCAAACCGCCCTTTACTGCGGCAGCCATATGAGTGCCGATGAATGTGATGGTACTGGCGTCGATGATAACGGCGAGCCCCGCAAAGGCCCTGCCTACACGCTCGATAATGGCGTGCAATTACTGCTAGAAAGCGGCGTACCACCGGAAAAAATGGTGATTGGTACCGCGATGTACGGCCGTGGCTGGGAAGGCGTTTTCCCTGCCAATGCGACCGATCCTAGCAACCCGATGACCGCACCCGGTAACGGCCCGATCAAAGGCAGCACCGCAGACGGTATTTGGGAAGCCGGTGTGATTGACTACAAAGGCATCGTCAAATCCATGCTCGGCAGCGCGGGGAACGGTATCAATGGCTTCCAACCCGGTTATGATGAGCAAGCCGAAGCGGCTTATGTTTGGAACCCAGACAACGGTAAGCTCGTCACTTATGACAACCCACGCTCGGTCAAAGCCAAAGGCCAGTATGTGCGCAATCACAACTTCGCCGGTTTGTTTGCTTGGGAAATCGATGCCGACAATGGCGATATCCTCAATGCGATGCACGAGGGATTAGCACAGGATGGTCAACCACCCGTCAATAATGCTCCTACCGTCACCCTTGCGCAGCAAAGCTATACGCTGGCGCCCGGAGCGTCGTTAACCATTGCCGCCAATGGGCGTGATCGGGATGGCGATGCCCTGACCTATCGCTGGCAAGGCGATGCGGCGTTGGCTCTGACCAATAGCGACACGGATTCGGTCACAGTGACCGCCCCCGATGTGAGCACCAGCACCGACTATTCCCTGTCAGTGACGGTATCGGATGGTCAAGCCAATGCGGAGGCCAACACCATCATTAAGGTAGTGGTACCGGGTGAAAACCAAGCCCCTACCGTGGCACCTATCGCCCCTGTTAGCCTGAAAAGCGGTGAGCAAACCAGCGTGACGATTGAGGCAAACGATCCAGATGGCGATACACTCAGCTACACCTACCGTGCATCTGGCGATCTGGCCGTTTCTGGCACCGGTGATCAGGTCACGCTGACCGCGCCCACCGTGACGGAGAATCGCGACTATGTGGTCACAGTCGAGGTCAGCGATGGCGACAAAACCACGCAAGCGCAATTCACAGTAACCGTGACGCCGGCCAGTGGCTTACCAACGTGGGATGAAAACACCGTGTACGTCGGCGGCGATCGTGTCCTATATCAAGGGGTTGAGTATCGCGCCAAGTGGTGGACCAAAGGCCAGCGCCCAGACCAAGGCGACCCATGGGAACGCGTCGGGGATAGCCAAGCCAACCAAAGCAGTGAATGGCAAGCGACCGTCGCTTATTCCGGTGGCGATGAAGTTGAATATAACAACCAACGCTACCAAGCCAAGTGGTGGACGCAAGGCGACAAACCCGGCAGCGCCGCGGTCTGGCAATTACTGTAACGGTTTTTCACTTCCCAAAATGACAAAACGCCCCAAGCTGGGGCGTTTTTCTTCAACGGTGAACAAGAGACACTGCAGTTAACGACGCTGACGCACCGCTTCATACAAGCAAACGCCAGTCGCCACGGACACATTCAAGCTCGACACACTGCCCGCCATCGGAATCCGGATCAGCTCATCACAGGTTTCACGCGTCAAACGGCGCATGCCATCTCCTTCTGCGCCCATCACTAAGGCGAGCGGCCCCACCAATTTGGTGTCGTAAACATCATGATCGGCTTCACCCGCCGTACCCACAAACCACACGCCCTGCTCTTTGAGCGCACGCATGGTTCGCGCTAAGTTGGTGACGCGCACTAAAGGCACGACTTCAGCGGCGCCACAGGCCACTTTTCGCGCCGTGGCATTAAGCTGAGCGGATTTGTCTTTCGGGACAATCACCGCACTCACTCCGGCTGCATCGGCGGTGCGTAGGCACGCCCCCAAGTTGTGGGGGTCAGTTACCCCATCAAGCACCAGCAGCAAGGGGGTCTCGGTGTTGGCGAGGATCGCCTCCAAGTCATTTTCGTTATACTGACGGCCCGCTTTGACACGTGCCACTATCCCTTGGTGCGACGCACCTTGGGTTTTGTCGTCTAAGGCTTTGCGGCCAACTTGCTGAATACTGATCCCCAGCATCGCTAATTCGTTTAGTACAGGCACTAAGCGTTCGTCTTGACGGCCTTTTAGCACCATCACGTCAATAAAGCGAGATGGATCAGTCGCAAGCACGGCTTGGACGGCATGAATGCCGTAAATGGTTTCATTACTCATGGGTTACTTCTTTTTCTTGACCGCTTTAGGTTTTTGCTTCTTCGCCTTTTTCTTGCGTGCTTTTTCCGCAGGCGACTTACCTTTGCCCTTCTTGCCTTTTTTCTCTGCAGGGGCCTTGTCTTCTTCAATGCTTGGCACGGCGCCACGTTTCAGTTGCTGACGCACGGACATTCGCTCGCGACGGGCTTGTGGGTCTTTATTCGACTCCGCACGGCCTTTCTTGCGTTTGTCACGGGCTGTTTTCCCCGGACGACGGGCTTTGCGCTCAGAGCCTACCAGCTCAAAGTCGATTTGTCGCTCATCCAAGTTAACGGATAAGACTTTCACGGTCACCTGATCGCCGAGTCGGAACACACGTCCCGAGCCTTCACCGACCAAGCGTTGACCCACCATATCAAAGCGATAGTAATCATTATCGAGGTTGGAAATATGGACCAAACCATCGATATGTAGCTCATTGAGGCGAACAAAGAGGCCAAAACCAGTGACATTAGCGATCACGCCTTCCAGCTCATCACCAACGTGATCTTGCATGTATTCGCACTTAAGCCAATCAGCCACATCACGGGTAGCATCATCAGCACGGCGTTCGGTTTTCGAACACTGCTCGCCGAGCACATCCATATCGTCAAATGAGTAGTGGTAGCCACCGGTCGGGGTCCAACGGTCTTGGTTTTTACCCGCTTGTTTGGCAATCAAATATTTGAGTGCACGGTGCAACAGCAAATCCGGATAGCGACGAATAGGCGAGGTAAAGTGTGCGTATTGCTTGAGCGCCAAACCGAAGTGGCCTTGGTTATCCGCTTGATACACCGCTTGCTTCATCGAGCGGAGCAACATGGTTTGGATCAGCTCACTGTCAGCGCGACCATGCACCAAATGCATCAGTGCCGCGTAGTCTTTCGGCGTCGGCTCAAGGCCGCCGCTGAGACTCAAGCCTAACTCGCCTAAGAAATCTTTAAAGCCACTGAGGCGCTCTTCGCCCGGCGCTTCGTGGACACGATAAAGCGCAGGCTCTTTGTGTTTTTCCACAAAGCGTGCCGACGCGATATTGGCCAAGATCATACACTCTTCGATGATCTTGTGCGCATCGTTGCGCTCCACCGGCACAATACGGTCAATTTTACGCTGTGCGTTGAAAATAAACTGGGTTTCCACCGTCTCGAACTCAATCGCCCCGCGTTGTTGGCGCGCCTCACTGAGCACTTTGTACATATCGTGCAGGGTCTCTAAGTGCGGGACCAGAGAACGGTAGCGCTCACGCAACTCCTCATCGCCTTCAAGGATATGAGATACCTTGGTATAGGTCAGACGCGCGTGGGAATTCATCACCGCTTCGTAATGCTTGTAGCCAGATAGCGCCCCTGATTCAGAAATCGTCATCTCACACACCATACACAAGCGGTCGACTTGCGGGTTCAGCGAGCATAAGCCATTAGAAAGCACTTCCGGCAACATGGGCACGACTTGGTTAGGGAAGTAGACAGAGTTACCGCGGTTTTGCGCTTCTTTATCCAACGCCGAATCAGGTCGCACATAGTAGCTGACATCAGCAATCGCTACCCACAGACGCCAGCCGCCCGAGCGTTTACGTTCGCAATAGACCGCATCATCAAAGTCGCGGGCATCTTCACCATCGATGGTCACCAGTGGCAAATCACGCAGATCGACACGGCCCTCTTTGGCTTTTTCTGGTACTTCCTCACTCAAGCTTTTCACTTGCTTGAGCACGGCATCCGGCCATTGATGGGGAATATCGTGGGTGCGCATCGCAATTTCGATTTCCATGCCAGGCGCCATGTTCTCGCCCAGCACTTCAACAATCTTACCGACAGGATTGGTTTGTCGGGTCGGGCGCTGCATGATCTCGACCACCACCACATTGCCCATACGCGCACCTTGGGTTTGCTCTTTGTCGATCACGATGTCTTGACCAAGACGGCTATCATCGGGCACGACAAAGCCCATGCCATCTTCCACAAAGTAACGACCCACGATCTGACCTTGGCGCGCCTCAAGTACGCGCACTACACGGGCTTCTTTGCGGCCACGCTTATCGGTGCCGACACCTTGTGCCAAAATCACATCACCGTGCATCACACTACGCATTTGATGATGCGGTAACATCCAATCATCGTGATTGCCTTTGCCTTCTGGGCGTAGAAAGCCAAAGCCGTCTCGGTGACCGATGACAGTGCCTTTGACCAAATCTAACCGCTCAGGTAAGGCGTAGCACTGACGACGGGTAAACACCAATTGGCCATCACGCTCCATGGCGCGCAGGCGTCGACGTAAGCCTTCATACTGTTCATCACCGGCGAGCCCCAAGTGTGCGAACAGATTGTCTCGACTTACCGGCGCTTTAAAGCTGCGTACAACCTCGAGCAGGTGTTCACGGCTAGGGACGGGATTGTCATATTTTTCTGCTTCACGAGCTTGGTGCGGATCGGCCGCAATGCCTGTGGGCGTATTTTTTGTCGAACCTGTGTCTTGCGACATAGACCTTTTCCTATTGGCGTATGTTGATTTCATTATATCTGTTAACTGACGCTAATGCGCCGCGATGATCGCAGTTTGACGTTTTGTTTCAGCGTCTTGCTTGTAAACAACGAGAGGAATATGGCGCAGACACCATATCGAATCAGATTGGAAACAGATGAGTGGCAACGAGTATAACGAATTTGTGTGACAAAATCGCTTATTGTGCTTACCAATAACTGGTGCGACGTTTGGCGCGCGCAATAATGTTTTGTGGCATACGCGCTTCTAACGCAGCACGCAGTTGAGCAATCCGGTTGCGGGTTTGGGTGTCCGCGGTAATGGTTTGATACAACCAACGGTATGCATCTTCATAATCGAGCGGCGAGCCGACATCATCCACCAGCAGCTCAGCCAGTAAGATGCGTGCACGCGTATCACCCAGCGAGGCCGCTTCACGCAGATAAGGAATGGCTCGGCGCTGGTCCTGCTGGACGAGCGTGCCATTGGCATAATAGCGTCCCAGTTGCTCAAGTGCCGCGGGCAAGCCTTGTTGTGCCGCCAGCTTCATGTAGTAAACGCCCAGCTCAGCGTCCTGATCCACACACACGCCCCACGCCAGCATATCACCATATAAAAACTCATAGGCGGGCGATCCAACACGGGTAGCACGTGCTTCAATATCTTGGATCAATTGGCATTCGTCCTGCCTCACTCGCTCAAGGTGAGAGTTGGTTTCGAACAAGGCAATCAATTCGCTCTCTTCATACACAGGCACAGCGGGGCCGACGTCCGCTTTGGCCGCTGCTGTTGACAACAAAAGAGAAAAAACTAGCGTTCGAAACTTCATGCCTACTCGCTATCAAAACAAAAAACTAAGCAGCAGCGTCAGGGCTACCTGTGCCTTTTTTGTATCGGCGCTATGTGAAATGACTTTAGCAAAGGCGGCAAGTTTTTTCCGCTATCGCGCGATCTCGATTCCAAGCTGAGCGAAAAAAGCATTAAAAAAGCCAGCGACAAGGCGCTGGCTTTTATCATTCAAAGCAATTGCTTATTCAGCAAACGGATGTACTTTGATGATGGTTTCGTTGCGGTCAGGACCCGTTGAAACAATATCAATCGGCACACCGGTCAGCTCTTCGATACGCTTGATGTAATCGAGCGCCGCTTGCGGCAGTTCGTCGAGAGATTTCACCCCAAAGGTGTTCTCGCTCCAGCCAGGCATGCTTTCATAGATAGGCTCGATGTTTTCGTACGCGTCAGCGGCCAGAGGTGATACCTCAACGGTTGAACCGTCTGCCATCTTGTAACCGGTACAAATTTTGATTTCTTCCAAGCCGTCCATCACGTCAAGCTTAGTCAGACAGAAACCTGATACTGAGTTGATTTGCACCGCACGACGCATCGCAACCGCATCAAACCAACCACAACGACGTTTACGGCCCGTGGTCGCACCAAATTCGGCACCTTTAGTGCCAAGGTGCATGCCAATCTCATCATCCAACTCAGTCGGGAATGGACCCGCACCGACACGCGTACAATACGCTTTAGCAATACCCAAGATATAGCCAAGGTGACGCGGACCAAAACCAGAACCTGCAGCAACGCCGCCGGCGGTGGTGTTCGATGAGGTAACATACGGATAAGTACCGTGGTCAATGTCTAGCAAGGTGCCTTGTGCGCCTTCAAACATGATTTTGTCACCACGTTTGCGGGCATCATCGAGCTCTTGAGTCACGTCCATCACCATACCGGTAAGGATGTCCGCTTGCTCCATGACTTTCGCCAAGGTCTCTTCATAGCTCACAGGCTCAGCCTTGTAGAAATGCTCAAGCTGGAAGTTATGGAATTCCATCACTTCTTTTAGCTTTTCAGCAAAGGCTTCTTTGTCGAACAGATCGCCAACACGCAAACCACGACGTGCCACTTTATCTTCGTATGCAGGCCCGATACCGCGACCGGTCGTACCGATGGCTTTCTTACCGCGTGCTTGCTCACGTGCTGCGTCAAGCGCAATGTGATATGGCAGGATCAGAGGACAAGCTTCTGACAGGAATAGGCGCTCACGAACCGGCACACCGCGCGCTTCCAGCTCACCCATTTCTTTCAGCAGAGCGTCCGGCGACAGCACAACACCGTTACCGATGATACATTTAACGTTGTTGCGAAGGATACCAGAAGGAATCAAGTGTAGGACGGTTTTCTCGCCGTCGATGACAAGAGTATGACCAGCATTGTGACCGCCTTGATAGCGAACCACGTATTTTGCGTCTTCAGTCAAAAGATCAACGATCTTTCCCTTACCTTCGTCACCCCATTGGGTGCCGAGAACTACTACGTTATTACCCATCTTTTTCGATATGCAGCTAGTTAAAAATGGATTCTAGCACCTTCAAAAAACGGTTGCAGTTATTTTTTAACCATAATGTCGTTTTCTTACCATGGGCTTGTCACGTCAAGCTGACAGCCCCTTGATTAACTCAAGAGGTAATAGGCCAATACCGCACCGATCACCACCAAGCAGCCTCCGATACGTCGCAACTGATTATCCGGCTGTTGGCTCAGTTCAGTCACCATTTGTCGCCATTGTTTAGGAAATAACATGGGCCCCAACCCTTCGACCACCAATACCAGCGCAAGCGCTCCCCATAATGTCGTCATGATTCATCCTCCTACATTGAATCTTGCTGTGCGCGATAAGCCGAAGAAAATAAAAAAAAGACAAGGCGCAGTGCCTTGTCTTTTCTCGCGGTTATTGCGGTTTATTTATTGATCACGTCAGGCTGCTTCATGTATTTGAAGAAGTCACTTTTCGGATCAACCACCAGCATATCGCTCTTGCTGTTGAAGCTCTTACGATAGGCTTGTAGCGAGCGAACAAAGCTATAAAACTCAGGCTCTTTCTTGAACGCGTTAGCAAATAGCTTCGCCACTTCCGCGTCAGCTTCACCACGGGTGATCCGCGCTTGACGCTCTGCTTTAGACAGAATGGTCGCCACTTCTAGCTCAGCTTGCGCGCGAATAATTTCCGCTTGCTCACGCCCTTGTGCACGATGACGACGGGCAACCGCCTCACGCTCGGCACGCATACGTGCATAAATAGACTCACTGATTTCACTCGGCAGGTTGATACGCTTGATACGCAAGTCAATCAACTCAATACCCAAATCACGTGAACCTTCGCTCGCCGCACGATCAAGGACACTTTTCATGACCTCATCACGCTTTTCAGACACGATTTCTTTAATGGTTTTGCTACCGATTTCGGCACGCAAGCCATCCGCGACACGACGCTGCAACAACGACTCGGCAGTCAGTTTGTTACCCCCACCAGTGGACAGGTAATACTGGCCAAAGTCTTTGATACGCCACTTCACGTAAGAGTCAATAATGACGTCTTTTTTCTCGGCGGTAACAAAACGGTCAGCACGGTCATCCATGGTTTGGATACGCGCATCGAGTGTATTGACGCGATCAAACAATGGCAGTTTGAAATGCAAACCCGGCTGATAGATTTTCGCCACGTCGTTATCCGCTTTAAGCACGCGCCCAAAACGGACCACAATGCTACGTTCGCCTTCACTCACCACGAAGATCGACATCAAAAAGACAACAACGGCTAGGACGACAACAGGGATCATCATCTTACGCATGCTTAGTATCTCCCTTCTCGTGATGAACCAGAACGCGGCGCCGACTCTTGCTGAGTTGGCTGTGCGCTTTGTTCAAGCTCAATACCATATTGGCTGCTCGACGTCTCTTTACGCTGGTTCGGTCCAACGGCTGCGCCTCCCATTAGCTTATCGAGTGGGAGATATAACAGATTGCTGTTGCCGCTTTGCGAATCCACCATCACCTTACTGGTGTTGCTGTAGACTTCTTCCATGGTCTGAATATACAGACGATTACGCGTCACACGTGGGGCTTCACGATACTCAGGCAAGAGTTTCTCAAATTGAGACACTTCACCTTGAGCTTCGTTAACCGTACGCTCTTTGTAACCCAATGCGGCTTTTTTCAAGGTTTCCGCACGACCGGTTGCTTTTGGCAATACGTCATTACGATAGGCTTCAGCTTCACGGATAAAGCGCGCTTCATCCTCTCGTGCTGCAATCGCATCATCAAATGCGTCTTTCACTTGCTCCGGTGGGCGCGCATATTGGAAGTTCACATCTACCACCAACAGTCCCATGTCGTACTTGTCGATGATTTTGTTGAGTTCTACTTGGGTACGCTCACGCACTTCTTGACGACCWCGRGTGATRATATCGTCCATCAAGGAGTCACCGACCACCGCACGAAGCGCTGAATCTGTCGCTTGACGCAAGCTATCGTCAGCATTGGTGACGCTGTAAAGATATTGCTGTGGATCCATCACGCGGTATTGCACGTCCATTTCAACGTTCACCACGTTCTCGTCTTTGGTCAGCATAAGGCCCGAGCTGTTCAGAGAACGGATAGATTCAACGTTGACGGTGCTGACTGTATCCACAAAGGTAGGTTTCCAGTTCAAACCAGGCTGCACGATCCGGTCATATTGTCCAAAACGCAGCACCACACCCCGCTCGGCTTCGCCGATGGTGTAGAACCCAGAGATCCCCCAAACAATTGCGCCAATCAGTGCTAGTACACCCAGACCGGCGACGCCACCTCCAAAGGATGGACCTTTGCCTTTACGGCCTCCACCGCCTAAGCCACCGAGTTTGCGGCTTAGCTTATTAAATAGTTCATCAAGATCCGGTGGGCCTTGATTCCGGCCACCACGATTGCCCCAGGGGTCTTTATCGGGACCGCCATTGTTTCCTGGCTCATTCCACGCCATTCGCGCTCTCCATCAAATTGATCTGACGATAGTTTTTTACTTTAGCAGCCTAGTCGCTGACGATAAAGTCGCCAAGGTGACTGCCTTCTCTTTTTTCCAGCCGATACCAATCTGTTTGTGGCAAACGCACATCAACGAGTAAGTRACCATCGTCTTGGTACTCCTCGTGCACAATGCAGCGCATCTGACAAAACTTACTGTGCATTCGGCCCGCCATGCTTGGTGGCAACCGCAGGCGATGTTTCACCATGGTGCCAGCCAAACGCTCGGTGAGGGCTTCAAATATCAGCGAAATTCCTTGTCCGGATAGCGCCGAGACCCATACCGCTTGTGGGATCCCCTCGTCGTCTCGTTCAATACGAGGTTCAGCGCGTTCTAGACTATCGATTTTGTTCATGACAATCAGACGAGGCACATCAGCGGCGTCAATTTCTTCTAGCACGCTGTTGACCGCTTCCATATTGTCACGGTACCTGTCATCACTGGCATCGACCACGTGCAGCAGCAAGTCCGCTTCTTGGGTTTCTTGCAAGGTTGCTTTAAATGCAGCCACCAAATCGTGCGGCAGGTGGCGAATAAAGCCCACCGTGTCGGCAAGAATTGAGGGGCCAACATCCTCCACTTCAATCCGACGTAAGGTCGGATCGAGGGTGGCAAACAACTGATCCGCGGCATACACACCCGCTTCAGTGATGCGGTTAAATAACGTTGATTTCCCAGCGTTGGTATAGCCTACGAGTGAGATAGTGGGCACTTCCGCGCGCGCCCGCGCACGACGTCCCTGCTCTCGCTGCTTGGCGACTTTTTCCAACCGACGAAGAATCGCTTTTACCCGATCTCGCAATAATCGACGGTCAGTTTCCAACTGGGTTTCACCCGGCCCGCGCAAGCCAATCCCACCTTTTTGCCGCTCAAGGTGAGTCCAGCCTCGCACCAAACGCGTTGACAGGTGGCGTAGCTGGGCCAGCTCTACCTGCAACTTACCCTCATGGGTGCGTGCACGTTGGGCAAAGATGTCGAGGATCAAGCCGGTTCGATCTAACACTCGACATTTAAATAATTGTTCCAAGTTACGCTCTTGCGCCGGTGATAATGCGTGATTGAAGATCACGACATCCGCACCGACTTGGCGTACGGTGTCGGCGACTTCTTGCGCCTTACCCTCACCGACAAAATACTTAGGATGTGGTGACTGACGGCTGCCGACAACAACTTGCAAGGCATCGACACCCGAGGACGATACCAGCATTTGAAATTCGCTGAGATCGTCCCACTCGCCATCATGGGTAAAATTGATATGAACGAGTACAGCCTGTTCACCGGCCTCGTAACGGTCAAACAAGCAAACAGCTCCTTAGCAAATGAATGCTCACTCCTCAGGTTTATCCTGCTGACGATCACCGTGTGAACGCTCGRCAGAACCCTGGTTATTGTTATGGTGGCTGACTGGACGTGCAGGCACGACGGTTGAGATCGCGTGCTTATACACCATCTGGTTAACCGTGTTTTTCAGCAGAATCACGAATTGATCAAACGATTCAATCTGGCCTTGCAACTTAATGCCATTCACCAAGTAAATGGAAACGGGAATACGCTCACGACGTAGCGCATTTAAGAATGGGTCTTGTAATGATTGCCCCTTAGCCATTATTTCTTTTCCTTATTTGTTTGTAATTGTRGTCAATCTAAGCGGTTAAGCAGCGTCCTTGTCAGGGACAGTATACATTAAGTCTCTGTCTCTGCCGCCAACGCTTTTGTCACCGTTTGTAAAGATAGTGACGGCGAGTCACTATCAAGCCAAGTCACATTTTCCCAGCCGCGAAGCCAAGTAATCTGACGTTTGGCCAACTGGCGCGTCGCGCAAATCCCACGATAAACGGCTTCTTCATGGGTGCAGCGTCCGGCCAAATAATCCCACATCTGGCGATACCCCACGCAACGAATCGACGGTAAATCCGGATGCAGATCACCTCTTTCATACAGCGTGC
Source organism: Salinivibrio sp. PR919 (assembly GCF_001995355.1). Classification (NCBI taxonomy): domain Bacteria; kingdom Pseudomonadati; phylum Pseudomonadota; class Gammaproteobacteria; order Vibrionales; family Vibrionaceae; genus Salinivibrio; species Salinivibrio sp. PR919. The sequence goes on from NZ_MUFL01000042.1 coordinate 29,310, forward strand.
GTACCTCCTGTTCAAACCCCGCCTCGACCATCTTGGCAAAGCGAAGTTCGATGCGGCGATGCAACTCCCCTCGATCCTGAGGAGTGATTGCGAACTGGTGAACCTGATACGGCAAAGGATCACCTTTTTTCTCCGTTAGCGCCGTTAATGTGTGTCCGGAAACCCGGAATACTTCTAACGCACGCATGATGCGCTGCGGATCATTAGGATGGATCCGCGCGCCCGCAACAGGATCAATATGGCATAACTGCTGATGCAATGCCTCCCAACCGTGCTGCTGCGCCTCTTTTTCTATCGCGTCGCGCACCTCAGGATC
>NZ_MUFL01000043.1:0-29454 GCF_001995355.1 Salinivibrio sp. PR919
TTGCGGTCCCGAATAATCAGTGTACCGTCTTTAAGATTCAAGTCGTCCCAAGTGGCACGTGTGATCTCTCCAAGCCTCATGCAGGTTAGAATCGAGATGTGGWAGATATCGACTAAAGGTATATGCGAAGCTCGATGGCTTTGCCGAATACGCAGTCCCTCTTCAGCAAGGGCAAGTTCCTCTTTAGTTGGACGACGATTTCTTTGGTTGCTGCGCCCAATTAATCCATACCGCACAAGGGTAGGGATTGCCTCATTATGCGCGTGGATATTGGCCTTGTAGCCAAACATAGGCCCAGCAACGTTGATTACGCTGCGTAGGTAGGTCACATCTTGATAAACCGTTTGTGGCAAAGGGGAACTAGGTTCATTAAGCCTGTCTCGGCAATGTCTGACTAAATGGGTAGCAGTCAATTGATCAGCTTGTACCAAGGCTATGTCATAACTACGCAACCGCCTCAGAACAGCCGCTTTTGAACGGCCTAGGTCTTTTGAAGTTATCTTGTCGTTTAGGTAGAGCGTGATTAGGTCACCGATGAGAATGCTTTGCTGTGGTGCATCAATTGACGGTATACCATTTTCGTTCAGCCCTTTGACTATTTCTTTTGCCCAAGCCGATGCCTGTTTCTCTTCGTCGAAAGTTTTCGACTTTTCAAAGACACGCCTGTTATGACGGGACGCTCTAACTCTTGCCTTGTATTTGATGCCAGTCTTACGCGCTACTTTTTCTATAATAACGGTCGCCATAGTTACCTCTGAGGTTTAGTAATTTGTCGAGAGGTGCTGTGCTGGTGATGTTTTGTAGGGCGCATTGAAGCCATCTCCCTAGATGGCTATAATTCGCCCCCTTTGATGGCATTTTGGGGGACATAGCATGTCCCTCATTCCATCCCCTATCTGTCCCCTGAAGCTAAAATAAGCCAAAAGCGGACAAAATATTTTGCAAAGCCCCTTAGCGGTATTTGCGTTAAATGCTTAATACTAAAGGGTTTTCACATTATGTATCCATCTTCTCGTTTCTCCGTCGCTCCAATGCTAGATTGGACCGATCGTCACTGCCGTTATTTTCATCGCTTACTATCAGAGCACACTTTGTTGTTTACCGAGATGGTGACCACGGGTGCGATCATTCATGGTAAAGCGGACTATCTTGCTTACAACGAGCAGGAGCATCCGGTGGCGTTGCAGCTGGGGGGATCGGATCCGGCGGATCTGGCAACGTGCGCCAAGCTGGCGGCCGAGCGTGGCTATGATGAAATTAACCTCAACGTTGGTTGCCCGTCGGATCGGGTGCAAAACGGGCGGTTTGGGGCATGCTTAATGGCTGAGCCTGAGCTGGTGGCGCAGTGTGTGGCTGCGATGCGTGAAGTGACTGATGTGCCCATCACGGTGAAAACTCGCATTGGTATAGATGAGCAAGATAGCTACGAATTTTTGACCGACTTTGTGGGCATCGTCAGTGAAAAAGGCGGCTGTGATATGTTCACGATTCATGCACGTAAAGCGTGGTTAAAAGGCCTGAGCCCCAAAGAAAATCGTGAAATTCCACCGCTGGATTACCCGCGTGTGTATCAGCTTAAAAAAGACTTTCCACATCTGGTCATGGCTATTAATGGTGGCGTGAAAACCCTTGAAGAAGCCGAGCAGCACCTTGCGCATCTGGACGGAGTGATGGTCGGTCGTGAGGCGTATCAAAATCCTTTCTTATTGGCGGATGTCGATCAGCGTTTGTTTGGCAGCGCGCAGGCACGTGTGAGTCGCCGCCAAGTGGTTGAAGGCATGTTCCCCTATATCGAGCAACAATTACGCCAAGGTGCGCAGCTTAATCACATTAGCCGTCACATGTTAGGGTTATTCCAAAACATGCCGGGCGCGCGCCAGTGGCGCCGTTATATCAGCGAGAATGCGCATAAACCGGGAGCCGGAATTGAGGTGCTGACCACCGCCATGAGTCATATTCCTGACGATTGGTTGGACGCGTAAACGTGGTCAAAATAACTACTTATTAGTGATAAATTTGACGAAATGCGTGGTAAAGCACGGAGCATGCTGAGCAACTCATTGAATAAATGGATARAAAACCAAGTGACAAACTGGCCTGAAACCTGCAAAGTCTGTCTCGCTATCAAGACAAGGAGATCGTAATGATCGAAATTCTATTCCTCATTGGCTTTGCGGCTGTGTTATTTATGACGGGTGTGAGCATCATGGGAATGGTGCTGGCTATGTTGGCTGGCTTCGCGGTCATGATGGTCGCGGGCATGATTGGCACCTTGCTTAAACTATTGCCTTGGTTGTTGGTGATCGCCGCGATTGTCTGGTTGCTCAAGCGCAACCGTCGCCAACGCAAAGGCGAGCCAGAAGTGATTGTTCGTGAACGTCGTTGGGCGCGTTACCGTCGTCGCTAAGCCTTTTTGGTAAAAAAATGTGGCCTGCTGCACGAGAAACCAGCAGGTAAACATGCGAATAGCGCCATCCGGGCATAAAGCTTGCTATCATTCATATCTACCGGCGACAAGGCATGGCTTTGCCGCCTCCGCGTGACGACACTTTTTTATCGACAATGTGGAGAGTTTCATGAAAACGACTTCAATGACGCTTGCCGCCGCAGCGCTAACCGCGTTGATGGCCATGCCTTCTCAGGCTGCGACCCTTGCGGGCGGTAAAGTAGGGGCGGATGCCTGGTTCATGGATGCGGATGTCAACAATGTTGARGCCGATGATGCGAGCACCTCAGGATCGTATTACGCCGCGATTGAACATCCTTTACCACTGATCCCCAATGCGAAGATCCGCCAGACCTCAGTTAGCGTGGATAACCCTGACGTCAGTTTTGATCAAATTGACTTTGTGGCGTATTACGAGCTGCTAGACAACGATCTTATCTCGGTTGACGCGGGCATCAATATGCAGCGTTTCCAATCGGGCAAATTTGGTGGCCAAAGCTTTGATGAGTGGCAACCTAATGTGTATGCCGATGCGCGTCTCGGGTTAGTGGGCACACCACTATTCGTATTTGCGACCGTGAGCAAAGGTGAGTTTGATGGCACCAGCACCTTGGATGCCGAAGCCGGTGTTCAGTATCAGTTGGGTTTAGTAGCCGCCGATCTTAACGTACGTGGTGGCTATCGAATGATCGAGCATGACTTTGATTACTTTGATAACAATGACGGCAAACTGGATCTGACGGGCTTCTTTGTCGGTGCAGAACTCGACTTTTAGTCGATGGTTGCGTTACCCCAACATTGAAACCGCGCTTAGGCGCGGTTTTTTTATAGTTAAAATCAGGCTAATAGCGATTGTGGGATGGCTCTCACTTCGACTTTCCGCCAATACCCAGTACTAAAAAACGTTGGCATGCTGCCTCTGTGACACGGCAAGGAGATAGCAGTGATTGCTCCGCCATCCACTCTGACATGGAATAAGGAATCGCTATGATTTACGCAAAGCCCGGCACCGAAGGCGCCATAGTCCAGTTTAAACCGCGTTACGAGAACTATATTGGTGGTGAATGGGTGCCACCCGTGAAGGGGCAGTATTTTGCCAACACATCGCCGTGTACCGGTGAAACCGTGGCTGAAGTGCCGCGTTCAAGCGCAGAAGACATCGACCTTGCGCTGGACGCTGCCCACCAAGCAAAAACAGCGTGGGGGCAAACCTCGGTAACCGATCGCGCCAATATCTTGTTAAAAATTGCTGATCGTATTGAAGCGAATCTGGAAATGCTGGCGGTGGCAGAAACGTGGGAGAACGGCAAAGCCGTGCGCGAAACCTTGGCCGCCGATATTCCCCTTTGCGCCGACCATTTCCGCTACTTTGCCGGTTGTATTCGTGCCCAAGAGGGCACCGCGGCAGAGTTGGATGCAGGCACGGTGGCGTACCACATTTATGAGCCATTAGGCGTGGTAGGACAAATCATACCGTGGAACTTTCCGTTGCTGATGGCATCGTGGAAGCTTGCCCCCGCACTGGCGGCAGGGAACTGCGTGGTGCTAAAACCGGCTGAGCAAACCCCGACCACCATTTTGCTATTGATGGAGTTAATTGGCGATCTTCTGCCTGCGGGTGTGGTGAACGTCGTCAATGGTTATGGCGCCGAAGCTGGACAAGCGCTTGCCACATCGCCACGGATTGCCAAACTGGCATTCACTGGTTCCACCCCTGTGGGGCATCATATTCTGCGCTGCGCAGCAGAAAACCTCATTCCTTCCACCGTAGAGCTGGGGGGCAAATCGCCCAACATTTATTTTGAAGACGTGATGCAGCAAGAGGATGCCTATATCGATAAGGCGGTAGAAGGCTTGCTGCTGGGCTTTTTCAACCAAGGCGAAGTCTGTACCTGTCCGTCACGCGCACTGATCCAAGAAAGTATCTACGACGATTTTATTGCCCGCGTGATTGAGCGTGCAGGCAAGATCAAACAAGGCAACCCGCTCGACACCGAGACCCAAGTGGGGGCGCAAGCGTCTGATGAACAGTTTGATAAGATCATGAGCTACTTGAAAGTGGGTCAAGAAGAGGGTGCGCAGGTATTAATTGGTGGTAGTCATCAAGACTTGGGCGGCGGCTATTACGTGCAGCCGACACTATTAAAAGGGCACAACAATATGCGGGTGTTCCAAGAGGAGATTTTTGGCCCCGTGATTGGGGTGACCACCTTTAAAGATGAGGCGGAAGCTTTAGCGATTGCCAACCACACCGAATACGGGTTGGGCGCAGGGCTGTGGACCCGCGATATGAACCGTGCGTATCGGATGGGGAGAGCGATCCAAGCGGGTCGTGTCTGGACCAATTGCTATCACCTTTATCCGGCGCATGCCGCGTTTGGAGGCTACAAAAAGTCCGGTATCGGACGAGAGACCCATAAAATGATGCTTGGCCACTATCAGCAAACCAAGAACTTGCTGGTCAGTTACGACATCAATCCACTGGGTTTTTTCTGATCGAATCGACCAGTGCGGCATTACGCCGCACTGGTTACACCCCCAAGGTTGTCTGGCCGGATCTGGCGAGCCTGCTTATCTGATACTAAGCTCAGTAAGTGAGCAAGTAGGTAGGCAGAATAATGATGACAGCCGAGCAATTACGTGCCTTATACCACCAAAAGCTGCTGGTTGAGGTGATGGTGGAGCCTTCATTAGACAGTGAAGGATGGGTCGTGGAATGTCGCCACACGGGCGGCGGTATTATGGCGTTGACCGATGCGGAAGGCATTGAGCAGTGCTTCGCCGATATTGACCAAGCCACGCTAAACGCATTACAAATCGGGTTTGACCAAGTTCGCATCGCGGATTGACCCGTCACACCTCGGTGTTGAAGCGCATCAACACCCGCCTTCGCGCGCCCCTCTTCTTACTAAAAGTTATAAAACATTCGTATCTATTCTTTCTTGTTATTAATTGGTGCGGTTACGCTAGCATTCACGCAATGTAAGCAAGGAATGTCGTCACCATGTTACTTAAGGAACTCTCTGGGCTGACTAGCCCGCTGAACGATCAGCAGATCGGCCAGTTGCAGCAAGCGGTGGCTGAATTGTCACCTCAGCAGCTGGCCTGGATCAGTGGCTATTTTTGGGGACTGAGCCAATCACCAACCACCACGGCTGCGTCTCCCAGTGCTGACGCCCAAGCCAGCCCGAATCATACCTTAACCATTATTTACGCCTCGCAAACTGGCAATGCCAAGGGCGTGGCAGAAGCGCTTCATAATGATGCACAAGCGGCAGGGATCCCTGTAAAGCTGGTGGCTGCAGATAACTATAAAGGCAAGCAGCTTAGCAAAGAGAGCCATGTGGTGATCGTGGCATCAACCAATGGCGAGGGCGAGCCGCCTGATAACGCCATTGCCCTGCATGAGTTTTTGCAATCGAAAAAGGCGCCCAAGCTCGACCATCTTCATTATGCCGTGTTGAGTCTGGGCGACTCGAGTTATGAGTACTTCTGCCAAACCGGAAAAGACTTTGACACCTTTTTGCAAAAGCTGGGTGCTAAGCCGATGGTGGCGCGCCTTGATTGTGATGTGGATTATGAAGCCACCGCGAGCGCGTGGCGAGAGCAAACCCTAGCGGAAGTGAAGCAGCACTTTCTGGCAAGTGGCGATGCGCAAGTGGTGCCGATTCGTCAAACAGCAGCGGCAACCAGCGCATATACCAAACAATCGCCATATGAGGCTGAACTACTCACCTGCCAGCGAATTACTGGTCGAGGCTCAGATAAAGCCGTTTATCACCTTGAATTCGATCTAGGGGATTCAGGGATCCAGTATCAGCCCGGCGATGCATTCGGTGTGTGGTATCAAAACGATCCAGAGTTGGCGGATGCGATTTTGGCGCGTGTCGACTTGAACGGTGACGAGACCATTGAGATTGACGGGCGTGCTATCTCAATTCGTGAGGCCTTGATTGAGCACTATGAAATTACCGTCTCGAACCCGCAACAAATCGTAGCGCTCGCGGCGTTGACTGAAAATGAGGCATTGACCGCGCTCACCGAAGACAAAGCGTCGCTGCGTGATTATGCCAATCAAACCCAAGTGATTGATGTACTTAGCCTTGCTGACGTGCAGCTAAATGCCGAGCAACTGCAGTCGGTGTTACGTCGTCTGACGCCACGGATGTATTCCATCGCGTCAAGCCAAGCGGAAGTGGAAGACGAAGTTCACCTGACTGTCGGCTTGGTGGCCTATGAACAGGAGCAAGGTGCGTTGCGTCAAGGTGGTGCCTCGGGCTTTTTAACCCAACGGGCTGAAGCGATTGGCTCAGTCAAAGTGTTTGTTGAGCACAACGATAACTTCAAACTTCCCGACAATGACGATACGCCCATCATCATGATTGGCCCTGGCACGGGCATTGCGCCATTCCGAGCTTTCTTGCAAGAGCGAGAGCAGCGAGAAGCCAGCGGCGATAATTGGCTATTCTTTGGCGATCGCACTTTCACCGATGATTTCCTCTATCAAGTTGAATGGCAGCAGTACCTGAAATCCGGTCTGCTGACTCGCATGGATGTGGCATTTAGCCGTGACCAAGCAGAAAAAGTGTATGTGCAGCACCGATTACTCGAGCGCGCCAGTGAGGTATGGCAGTGGCTGTCAAACGGCGCGTATGTGTATGTCTGTGGGGATGCGAATCGCATGGCAAAAGATGTGCATGATGCCCTGATTCACATTGCCCAGCACCAAGGTCAGTTGAGCCGAGAAGACGCTGAGACCTTTATTAATGAATTGCGCAAAGATAAGCGCTATCAAAGGGATGTGTACTAATGAGTGAGCAAAAATTTGCGGGCGACACACTGGGGCCCCTCTCCGATAACGAGCGTTTAAAAGATGACAGTAACTTTTTACGTGGCACCATCAGTGAGGATCTTACCAACCCGATCACTGGCGGTTTTACGGATGACAACTTTCAGTTGATCCGTTTTCACGGCATGTATCAGCAAGACGATCGTGATATTCGGGCTGAGCGACAAAAACAAAAGCTTGAGCCGTTACACAATGTGATGTTGCGTGCCCGAATGCCGGGCGGGATCATCTCGCCCGAGCAGTGGCTGGCTATCGACCGATTTGCCAAAGAAAATACCCTGTACGGCAGTAYCCGTTTGACCACCCGTCAAACGTTCCAGTTTCATGGTGTATTGAAACCCAACATCAAAATGATGCATCAAACCTTGAACAAATATGGGATTGATGCGATTGCCACCGCGGGGGATGTAAACCGTAACGTCCTGTGTACTTCGAACCCTGTTGAGTCTGAACTTCATCAGCAAGCGTACGATTGGGCTAAGCGGATCAGTGAACATTTACTGCCTAAAACACGCGCTTACGCGGAAATTTGGCTGGATGGTGAAAAAGTGGAAGGTAAGCAAGATGATGAGCCGATTTTAGGTAAGCGTTATCTGCCGCGTAAATTTAAGACCACCGTGGTGATCCCCCCGCAAAATGATGTGGATGTGCACGCCAATGACCTGAACTTTGTTGCCATTGCCGAGAAGGGCCAACTGGTTGGATTCAATGTACTCGTCGGCGGCGGGCTTGCCATGACCCATGGTGACACCAGTACCTATCCACGTCGTGCGGATGATTTCGGTTTTATCCCTCTTGAGCATACGCTGAAGATTGCAGAGGCAGTGGTGACGACCCAACGAGACTGGGGGAACCGCTCGAATCGTAAAAATGCCAAAACCAAGTATACCCTTGACCGAGTCGGCGTTGAGACGTTTAAAGCGGAAGTGGAAAAGCGTGCTGGCGTCAGCTTTGCACCCAGCCGGCCTTATACCTTTACTGGGCGTGGCGATCGTCTAGGCTGGACCAAAGGCATTGATGGTAAATACCATTTGGCGCTGTTTATTGAAAATGGCCGTTTACGTGATACGCCAGAAAAGCCGCTGAAAACCGGGATGGCTGAGATTGCTAAGGTGCACCAAGGCGACTTTCGGATGACAGCCAACCAGAATTTGATTATTGCTGGGATCCCTGAAGCGCAAAAAGACCAAATAGAAGCGCTCGCTCGCCGCTACCGTCTGATTGATGATGCGTACAGTGTACAGCGCACCAATTCGATGGCCTGTGTTTCTTTCCCAACCTGTCCGCTGGCGATGGCCGAAGCGGAGCGCTTTTTGCCGGATTTTGTTACGCAAGTAGAGAAAATTCAGCAAAAGCATCAAGTGCAAGATGATCCGRTTGTCCTGCGTGTCACCGGTTGCCCGAACGGTTGTGGTCGCGCCATGTTGTCGGAAGTAGGGTTAGTTGGCAAAGCGCCCGGCCGCTATAACCTGCACTTGGGAGGTAACTGGGAAGGCACACGTATTCCCAAAATGTACAAAGAAAATATCACCGACCAAGAAATCTTGGCCGAGTTAGATACCTTGATTGGCCGCTGGGCGCGAGAACGTCAAGAAGGCGAGCATTTTGGTGACTTCTTGATTCGTACCGACGTGATTGCACCTGTGCATGTATCGAAGAGGGACTTTTATGCCTGATACGGCTTATTCTGCACTGAACCGCGCCGATCTGGTGGCGATGAATAAAAGTCAGCAGACGCTTGCGCTGGCTGAAATTAACGCTGAGCTCGAGCAGTACACCGCGCAGCAGCGCATTCGCTGGGCGTTGGAACATCTGGACGGACAGTTTGTGCTGTCCTCCAGCTTCGGGATACAAGCGGCATTGATGCTGCATATGGTCAGTCAGGTGAAGCCGGACATTCCGGTGATCCTGACCGACACCGGCTACTTATTCCAAGAAACCTACCAATTTATTGATCACCTGCAGGCGCGTTTAAAGCTCAATCTCAACGTCTACCGTTCTGAATTGAGCCCAGCATGGCAAGAAGCCCGCTATGGCAAATTGTGGGAGCAGGGGGTTGAGGGGATCACTCGCTATAACCAGATCAATAAAGTGGCGCCGATGAAGCGAGCATTGACCGAGCTTAATGCCGGTACATGGTTCTCAGGGTTGCGTCACGGACAATCGCAATCGCGTGCGCATTTACCCATTTTAAGCGTGCAGCACGGTGTATTTAAGTTTTTGCCCGTGGTGGATTGGAGCAATAAACAGGTACACGCTTATTTGACCGAGCATGACTTGCCTTACCATCCTTTGTGGGAGCAAGGTTATGTCTCCGTGGGTGATGTGCATACCACTCAGCGGTTAGAGCCCGGCATGAGCGAGGAGCAAACCCGCTTTTTCGGTCTGAAACGAGAATGTGGTCTGCACGAAGATGATGTCAACGACGGGGCAGGTATTTAGCCGTATTGCTCTGTGTGACTGACAGGCGTCACTTACAGGCGTCACTTACAGGCGTCACGAATTAAAGTGGCGCTTTTTTTTGTTCAAACGACGGTGTTTGTCTATCTTTTTTATTGAGTTATCCATCAACCGTGATGCTTTCTGTGATATAAATTGCGCGCGCAATCAGGAAGCGAAGGAAGGATTATGTCCCTCCACACACGTCACGGACGCCGAATCCACGTGACAAACAGTGAAGCTTATGAACAAAAAACTCTCTTTAGTCGCCCTTGCCGTAGCGGGTGTCGTTGCGGTTGGCGCACCAGCCTTTCTTGATTATTCCTCGTCAACCACACCGACCACAGACACCAGCAGCTCGCGTTATATGGGCCATGGCAATGGTTGGCTGGAAGTGAACACCGCCACTTTTAATGACAATATTCAACGTGTTCAGCAACAGCTTTCTGATGGCACCAAAATGTGTGTGGTGATGAAGGCAGATGCGTATGGCAATGGAATTGCGGGTCTCCTACCTGTGGTTATCGCTAATGGCATTGATTGCGTGGGTATTGCCAGTAACGAGGAAGCGCGCACGCTACGTGAAGGCGGCTTCACCGGTGAGATCATGCGAGTACGGACTGCCACATTACAAGAAATGGAAAGTGGTTTGGCGTTAAACATGCAGGAGCTTGTAGGCTCGGCCGAGCAAGCAGAACAAATGCGTGAACTTGCCGACAAGCACGACATTGTCATCCCTGTACATATGGCTTTTAACGCCGGAGGCATGGGTCGAAACGGCATCGAGATGGAATCGGAGTATGGCAAGCAACTTGCGATGGAGATTGCGACTGATCCGAGATTCAACGTGGTTGGTATAATGACGCACTTCCCAAATTACAGTGCCAAGTACGTGCGTAGTAAGCTGGGGCAGTTTAAGTCCAACAGCGATTGGTTGATTGAACAGGCCAACTTAAACCGTGAAGACGTGCTGATCCATGCAGCCAACTCTTTCGTGACCTTGAACGTGCCAGAAGGCCATTTCGATATGGTTCGTCCCGGTGGTGTGCTTTACGGCGATCAACCAACCAATCGCGAATTCCCGCCGATCATGAGTTTTAAGACCAAGGTTGCGTCTTTGCATCACTTACCGGCAGGCAGTACCGTGGGGTATGACAGCACTTATACGGTCGAGCGTGATTCTATTCTTGCCAATTTGCCGGTCGGCTACTCAGATGGGTTCCCGCGTAAAATGGGGAACAATGCCGATGTGTTGATCAAAGGCCATCGCGTGCCTGTGGTTGGTGTTTCATCGATGAACACCATTATGGTGGATGTCACTGATATTGCTGATCAAGTGACACCTAATGATGAAGTGGTGCTATTCGGCCAGCAAGGTGATGAAACTATTGGGGCGGTGGAGTACGAAAGCAACGCGGATGTGATCTTCCCAGAAATCTACAGCTGGTGGGGCGCAGTCAACCCACGTGAGTACGTGCAATAATCTTACCCAAGCCCGGCCCGAGTCGGGCTTTTTTATATCCCGAATTCATGTTGTGAGCCTGCGCCGTTTTGTCGCAATCGTGGGACAGGTGGGGTGGCATTTTTAGCTATTGTGTGCTTAGTTTTTAAGGCAGAAAGTAGGTTTTCGCTAACATCAAATCATCACTGATTGACCGTGAAGGGTCTCAAGGACGCACCATGCGCCAAATTGTCATTATCATCGCCAGTCTGCTTTTGATTAGCACTGTGTCGGCAGAGACGTTAAACGCACGTATCGAAGCGGGGAAACCTGTGCGGTTAGGGTTTGCGAATGAGAAACCTTGGGCTTACTTGGACAGTGATGGTAAACCCACTGGGCTGATTAATGACTATACCATCGATATCTTGAAGCGCATGGGGATCAGTCAGATCGAGCCTGTTTTCACTGAATGGGGCGGATTAATTCCCGGTTTGCGCGCGAAGCGATTCGATATCATCACCGGCGGGATGTATATTCTTGGCAGTCGTTGTCAGAAAATTGCATTCTCTGAACCCATTGGGCGCTTTCGCGACGCTTTTATTGTGCCGAAAGGTAACCCCAAAGATATTCATGACTATCCTGACGTTGTGCGTGAAAGCGCGCGTTTGGTGACAGGAGTGGGATACAACATGGTCACTTCGGCGCGTGATGCAGGACTCAGTGAGTCTTTGATTATTCAAGTCCCCGGACCGACTGAAATTCTTTCCGCCGTGAAAGAGGGGCGTGCTGAGGTAGGGGCGGTACCGTATTTCACGGCGTTATACCTGGCTAAACAGGCGCCCGATAGTATCTCTGTGAGTGATCCGGCGAGAGCGACGAGCCAAACAGGGCACTATATCGGTATTGGTTTTCGTAAAGAAGATAATGCGTTTGTGGAGAGATTTGATGAGGTGCAAGCCAAGTATATGGGGAGCCCGCAGATGTTAGAGCAGGTAAAAAAATATGGTTACCGTGAAGCGCAATATCCAGATGGGATCGCTACATCGCGACTTTGCCAACGCCAATAAAAAAGCGATGCCAGAGGCATCGCTTTGCAATAGAAACCGCCTTATCCTTACAGGATATCTAGCAGCTCGACTTCAAATACCAGTGCCGCAAATGGTGGGATAGCGGCGCCAGCACCACGCTCACCGTAGGCAAGGTCTTGTGGGATGTAGAGTTTCCACTTTGAGCCTACAGGCATCATTTGTAGAGCTTCAACCCAGCCTTTGATCACGCCAGTCACAGGGAACTCAACAGGTTCGCCACGCGTTACTGAGCTATCAAACACAGTGCCATCGATCAATTGACCGTGATAGTGAACACGTACTTGTTTATCGCTGGTTGGGATATCACCGTCGCCTTTTACTAGTACTTCGTACTGGAGGCCAGATTCGGTCACGGTCACTTCATCACGCTTTGCGTTATCCGCTAAGAAGGCATCGCCTTCAGCCGCTTGTGCTTTTGCAGCTTCTTGACGAACTTCTTCTGCTTTTGTGTGAAGCTCGCGCAGGGCGTTATTGATGTCGTCAATTTCGATTTCTGGCATTTCGCCAGCCAGTGCCGTGCTGATGCCTTTAGCAATCGCATCGACTTGTAGGCCTTCAAGGCCACTGCCTGCCAGTTGTTGACCCATTTGTAGGCCGATGCCATAGCTTGCTTTTTGCTCGACGGTTTCTAGTTGTACGTCAGACATAACGTCTCTCTTTTTTGCGTGAATAAAGTGTGAAAGGATAACAGGTGATGGTTTCGTGGGTAAACTTTTGTACGCAAAAGGCGTCCAATATGAGGGTAAAACATCAAAATATGCGCGGAGTGGCAATGAAGTTAACAGCAATGCGTACACAATTTAAAGATTGGTGCGTGAGATGGGGACGAATGCTCGCTTCTTCATCCGATAGGAAAGGGCAGTGGCAAGACATGGCATGGATACGCACAATACGCCACGCTTGGCTGCGTCTACCTCGCTTGCACCAACGATTATTAATGGTGTTGGTCCCTTTGGTGTTGGTACTAAGTCTATTGCCCGCACCGTCCTCGACTGAAACGACTGCGCAGCCTCAGGAGCGGCGCTCTGTGGCGATTGATACTCAAGCACAACCCAAACGCAGTGCTACGTCAACAGACAGCCCACAGCCGGAGGCATCACAACCTTCCACGCCGGAAAGTGACTGGGTCAGTCACCAAATTGAGCAAGGAGATACGCTTGCTAAGGTGTTTCGCGATAATGACTTGGCGCTGACCGATCTTTACGCGATTGCTAATATCGAAGGGGAAGGAAAACCCATTAGCCGTATCCAGCCGGGTCAATGGATTCGGTTTAAGCGCACCGACAGTGGCGCGCTCGACATTCTTCAAGTGGAAACGCAGGCAGGTCAGTCCGTATTATATTTCCGTTTATCGGATGGAGGCTTTGCGCGCCAACGCTAGTCTTTCTTTTCAGGCACGGAGTCACCGTGCCTACGCTTTCCTTCTTGTTTGTTTTTTAAACTCCCGTGCCGATAAATTCGCCGTTGGTGTTTTTTTCATCTACTTTTTAATAAATCAGTCAATATGGCTGGGTTTATGCTGTGATTTGGAGGTTTTTAGCGATTATTCGCTAAATTACGCGACCGTGCCTGCGAATTTGACCAGCGTGCATGACATACTTTTTCAGAAAATAATGAGTTTTATGTCACACTTTGGTGAATTTTTGTGCTAGTATTCGCGCCGGCTGTGTAGGGGATACACGCAAGCCGCCTCAACATGGATGTCCAGGCATTGACACGCTAACCATAAATCTGTTGAGGACTCGCTTTTCCATGTTGAAGAATTTATCTATTGGTAAAAAGTTTACTGCGGCTTTTTCCCTGATTGGTATCGCCGTCGCGATCTTTGGGTTTTACATTTTTACCCAAGTGAGCGGCATGCGCGATAATATGCTGAACTTTACTGACGATACCCTACCTGCGGTATTAGAGCTTGAGCGTTTAAGTGAAGAAATTGTTCGTATTCGTCAAGACCAGTACGCCGTTCTAACTTTCGATGATATGACTCGACGTCGCGAGATTGCCAATGACTTGCAAGCGATGAAACGTCAATACAGTCAAGATCTTGATGCCTACGAACAGACGCTTTGGTACGACAATGAAAGAGCCATCTTTACTCGAATTCAAAATAACTGGGCTAAATACAACGAAGAGCTGAAAAACTTCCCGTCTCTCGTTGAAAATGGTCAGTTGTCAGAGGCACAAAGCATTCTATCAAACTCATTTAACACCTTCTTAAAGCTAGATGCTGCGCTGAAAGAGATGTCAAAGTTAACGCAAGGCTTTATCACCTCAAACCGCACTTCTATGCTTAATCAAGTGTCGACAGTGAGTATGACCATTATCGGCGTACTGTTCGCAGTAATCGCCTTTATGATTGTGGTTGCGGTGGTGTTCACCCGCGCGATTATTAATCCACTCCGTTTGGTGATGGAACAATCCTCTGCGATTGCCAAGGGCGACCTGACTTACCAGTTAGATCGTAGCCAAATCGGTAACGATGAAATGGGGCAGTTGGCAGATTCGAGCATCGCCATGCAAGATAGCTTGCGTAGCTTGATTGAAGAAGTGATTGCCGCGGTGACCCAGCTAAGCAGTGCGGTCGAAGAAGTCAGCGCGGTGTCTAGCCAAACTTCAAGCGGCATGCAAAGTCAGCAACATGAGATTTCGCAAGTTGCCACTGCGATGGCGCAAATGAAAGCCACTGTCGCGGATGTTGCGCAGAATACCGAAAGCTCGTCGACCGCGGCTAACGAAGCCAGTGAGCAGGCACGCCTCGGTGGGCGTGATGTCGATAGCATGGTGGGAGCTATCACCAAAGTGGCAGAAGACATGCGTAAAACGGGTGACACAGTCAACGAGCTGGACCAGCAGTCGAAGCAAATCAACGTTGTGGTGGATGTTATTCGTGATATCGCCGAGCAAACTAACCTGTTGGCACTGAATGCGGCGATCGAAGCGGCGCGTGCCGGTGAGTCTGGCCGCGGCTTTGCGGTGGTAGCCGA
This sequence comes from Salinivibrio sp. PR919, assembly GCF_001995355.1. NCBI lineage: Bacteria > Pseudomonadati > Pseudomonadota > Gammaproteobacteria > Vibrionales > Vibrionaceae > Salinivibrio > Salinivibrio sp. PR919. The sequence continues at coordinate 15,248 of NZ_MUFL01000043.1, forward strand.
TGAAGTCCGCACACTGGCCGGCCGTACCCAAGACTCGACGGGTGAAATTACTGAAATTATCGAGAAGCTCCAGCAATTCGCGACCCAAGCGCGCGATGCCACCACTCAAAGCCGTGAGAGTATCGAGCAGTGTGTGGAGCAAGGTAGCCAAGCGCAGCAATTGATCCGTGGCATCGAAACATCGGTTGAGAACATTGCCGATATGGGCATGCAGATTGCGAGTGCTTGTGGTGAGCAAGACTCGGTTGCCGATGAGCTAAGCCGCAACATTGAGCGCATCAACGATTCGTCACAAGAAGTGGCGGGCGGTGCGGATCAAACCGCGCAAGCGTGTAGCGAGCTCAGCCAGTTGGCGCACTCACTGCAAAGCACCATGCAGCGTTTCCGTTTGACCAAGTAACGCCACGGACGCTCGCAAAGAAACAGCTGAACTCAACAAGCTTGTTATTTGCCTAGACATAAAATCCCGCGCACTGTCGCGGGATTTTTTTATGGAGTGGAAAGGCGCATATCAATATGTGGGATCCCGTCTTCCAGATAGGGCTCGGAAAAGGCCACAAAACCATGCTTTTGGTAAAAGTGTTGTAGGTGAGCTTGAGCGCCTATTTCGATGTTTTGTGCGGGCCATTGCTGTTGGCATAGTTGAACGGCTTGGCGGATGAGCTGATGCCCCCATTGTCCGCTGCGATGTGCGGGGGCAATGATCACGCGGCCAATGCTGCTTCCAGCGTAACTCGCGCCCGGTGCAAGAATACGGGCATAAGCGGCTAGCTCGCCATTCAGCCAGCCCAGTAAATGCACGGTGTCTGGTGCGGTATCATGTGCGTCTAGTTCTGGATAAGCACACGCCTGCTCGACCACAAACACATCGACACGCAATTTCATCAATGTGAATAAAGTGCGCGTATCTAGTGTGTCAAAGGTTGCCCGTTGCCATTCCATACGACGTCCTCCTGATTAAAGATAAAAAATACCGCAGACAAGCTGCGGTATTCAAAGCCTATTTATTGTGCAGGCTATTTATTGGCGAGGTTGGCTTAAATCGACGCGATAGACCGCGAAGCCAACGTCATCTTTACCGGCTTTCGTCATTGCCCAGCGGCCTTTTTGCTCAATAAATTGCGCGGCTTTCTCGCTGGGTGAGGTTTCAAAGTGCACGATGGCATCGCCTTTTATTGGGGCAATGGACCAGTTGTTGTCAGCACTCACCGTGACTTGGCCTTTTTCATCACTCACGCGGCTGATGTAGTTGGCGACCACGGTGCGGTTTTCATCCGGCGCGGCAAAGGCAATATGATCGCTGCCGGTGCCCGGGAACTTCGCGCCATAAGCGCGATAGTTGTTGGTGGCGACCAAGAAGGTTTGCTCAGGGTCAACCGGTTTGCCTTGATAGGTGAGATTGACGATGCGTGATGCGTCTGGATTCACTTCATTACAATCGCCGTCGTAACGCGCGGGTTGAGTGATATCAATTTGATACTCTACCCCGTCAATCACATCAAAGTTGTAAGTACGGAATCCGTCCCAGTTCACTAGCGTCTGAGGCTGCTTCGCATTGGGGTCGATTTGGTTAAATTGACCGGCGCTGCATTCCAGCCATTGGGTGAGTTCGGCGCCAGATACTTTCAGTGCGACCAAGGTATTTGGGTACAGGTAAAGATCGGCGGCGTTACGGAACGTCAGTTGGCCGGCTTCTACTTCGGTAAAGTTGCTCGGATCGTTTTTGCGACCACCGGCCTTAAAAGGCGCGGCAGCAGACAGTACCGGTAGCTCTGCTAAGTCGGGATCGCCTTGGATCATACGCTCGACATAGTCTTGCTGTGCCAAGTTAACAATCTGTACGGTGGGGTCATCTTGGAGCAATGCCAAATAGGAGTACATCACATCATTGGCTTGGCCAATTGGCTGATTAACGAACTCACGAGTGGCATTGTGATCTTTTTCAACGGCTTTGAGCAGGGCTTTATCGGCATCGACCAACGCTTTGCCGCTGGCCCGGTCAAAGATAGGGCGAGCATGCGCTTCACTATCCACCACTTGCCACTGGCCATCGACTTGCTCGAGCTTCAAATCTATCACGCCAACATGGCTGCCCCAGCGACCGGCCATCACACTGGCCACGCCATTGATGGTGCCCTTTTCAATATCGGCACCGGGAATATTAGCAAAATCATCGCTTGGGAATACCGCGTGTGAGTGACCAAAGGCAATCGCGTCAATGCCATCGACTTCTGATAGGTAATAGACAGAGTCTTCAGCCATCGCTTTATACGGTGCTTGAGAGACGCCAGAGTGTGGAATGGCCACTACTACGTCCGCGCCCTTGGCTTTCATTTCTGGGACAAGTTTTTCAGCGGTTTGCTTAATGTCTTTGGCAATCACTTTGCCTTCAAGGTTCGCTTTATCCCAAGTCATGATCTGCGGCGGGACAAAGCCAATGTAACCGACTTTGATGGTATGGCTGTCACCGTCTTCATCTTTGAGTTGGTATTCTTTAATTAAATACGGGTCAAAGTAGTGCTCGCCAGTCTCTGCATCAAACACGTTGGCGTTGATATACGGGAAGTTGGCGTCATTAATCGACTCTTTTAAGAACGCTAAGCCGTAGTTGAACTCATGGTTGCCAATGTTGCCCACTTCATAATCGAGCAAGTTCATCGCTTTATATACCGGATGCACTTCACCGGGTTTGATACCTTTGCTGGCCATGTAATCGCCCATCGGGCTGCCTTGCAACAGGTCGCCATTATCGACCAAAAGGGCATTTTTTGCCTCATCACGTGCTTGTTTCACCACAGTGGCGGCGCGGACCAAGCCGATTTTTTGCGAGGGCTTGTTTTTGTAGTAGTCGTAGTCCATCACGTTGGTGTGAATGTCGGTGGTTTCAATCACACGTAGGTTAACGGTATCGGCAAAGGCACTGCCAGAGGCAGCAAGCAGACCGGCAACTACCGCTGTAGCGACCGCAGAAGGCATCAAACGCATAATAAAATCTCCAGTAAAAAAGTGTGCGTCAGGTATCAAGCGGCGCCATTATGCAACTTACATTATGACAAAAGCTGTGGCCTTGATCGGCTTCTGTCATTTTGTCGGAATTGAGTGTTGATGAAAGCGGCATTTTGAGACCGTCATCATTGCGTGGTAGATGGACGTGAGGATTTTCAGCGGATAAATACACGACTTTTAATCACAAAAGAGAATAAAAAATGAATTTATAGAATTTCAGGTAATAGTTGCTGGGCGATATAGTGGCTGCATTGTCATCAAGGGAATGCGCGATCATGGATTATCTCCCCCTCTTTGCTCAGCTTAAACATCGTCCTTGCCTCGTGGTAGGTGGCGGCGAAGTCGCATGGCGCAAAACGCGCATGTTGCTCAAGGTAGGTGCGGCCGTCACTGTGGTTGCCCCTGACGTCGACCGTGAAATTGCGGAGGCGAAAGCGCAAGGAAAGCTGACGGTATTGCGTGAGGCGTTTCGTCCCGATCATCTGGACGGAAAGATGCTGGCGATTGCGGCGACTGACAACGCCCTCGTCAATGAGCTGGTCTCCACTGCCGCTGATAGCCGTAATATCTTAGTCAATGTCGTTGATGATACCCCTAAATGCAGCTTTATTGTCCCTTCTTTGGTTGATCGCTCTCCCATCATTATTGCCATCTCATCGGGCGGCAAAGCGCCGGTATTGGCGCGGATGTTACGAGAAAAAATTGAAACCCTAGTGCCGCAACATATCGGCAAAATGGCGGCAATGGCGGGTGCGTTTCGCGACAAACTGAAAACGCGTATTCCGACCTTAACGGGCCGGCGCAAATTCTGGGAGGCCGCTTTTAGTGGGCGGTTTGCCGATTTAGTCGCGGCAGGCAAACACCAGCAAGCCGAGCAAGCGCTGGAACAGCTTAGTGGACAAATCACCACCCAAGGCGAAGTGGCGTTGATTGGTGCCGGGCCGGGGGATCCTGGGTTATTGACCTTGCGCGCGTTGCAGTTGATGCAGCAAGCCGATGTAGTGCTTTACGACTACTTGGTGGCTGAACCGATTATGGAGCTGTGCCGCCGAGATGCGGAGCTGATTTGTGTGGGCAAACGGGCGAGCTACCACAGTGTGAGCCAAGACGACATTAATCGTCTGTTGGTCGAGCATGCTCAAGCCGGAAAACGGGTGGTGCGCTTAAAAGGGGGCGATCCTTTTATGTTTGGCCGTGGTGGTGAGGAATTACAAACCCTTGCCAATGCCGGTGTCTCGTTTCAAGTGGTGCCCGGGATCACTGCGGCGGCGGGGGCGACGGCCTATGCCGGTATTCCGCTCACCCATCGTGATCATGCCCAGACCGCACTGTTTATTACCGGTCATTTGAAAAAAGAACAAGACACCTTGGAGTGGGCGACGTTAGCACGCCCGCGTCAGACCTTGGTGATTTATATGGGCTTGATGAAATCTGCCCATATTCAAAGCCAACTGATTGTTCACGGCCGATCGCCGGACACCCCTGTGGCGGTGATTGAAAACGGCACGCGTCCGGAGCAGAAAGTCTTTACCGGTCAACTCAACAATTTACCGTCGCTGGCGGAACAAGCTGCGTCGCCCGCGCTGATCGTGGTGGGCGAAGTGGCGGCACTCGCCGGTCAGCTGACATGGTTTGGCGAGGGGCGCGCGGTAAGCGATGCCGACCCCACGCAATCCCCCACCGCTGTGGTTAACTTCGCTTAAAGGATAGTTAGGATGGATGCAAAAACACTCACTCACCTCCAGCAGTTAGAAGCCGAGAGCATTCATATACTGCGGGAAGTCGCGGCGGAGTTTGATAACCCCGTGATGCTGTATTCGATTGGCAAAGACTCGTCAGTGATGCTGCATTTGGCGCGCAAAGCTTTTTACCCTGGAAAGATCCCGTTTCCGCTGCTGCATGTCGATACCGACTGGAAGTTTCGCGACATGATTGCCTWTCGCGATCGCACCGCTAAAGAGCTCGGGCTAGATCTGATTGTGCACAAAAACCCAGAAGGGATGGCTCAGGGGATCAATCCTTTTGATCACGGCTCCGACAAGCACACCGATATCATGAAAACCCAAGCGCTGAAGCAGGCGCTGGATCAGCACAAGTTTGATGCGGCGTTTGGCGGCGCGCGTCGGGATGAAGAAAAATCCCGCGCCAAAGAGCGTGTCTATTCGTTCCGTGATAAGAACCATCGCTGGGATCCCAAAAACCAACGGCCAGAGCTGTGGCGCAACTATAACGGTCAAGTGAACCCGGGCGAGAGTATTCGCGTCTTTCCGCTCTCTAACTGGACTGAGCTCGATATCTGGCAATACATCTATCTGGAAAATATCGACATTGTTCCGCTTTATTTAGCGGCCGAGCGCCCAGTGGTAGAGCGTGATGGCACCTTGTACATGGTGGATGATGCGCGGATGCCGATTGGGCCCAACGAAACCGTGACCCATAAATCGGTGCGTTTTCGCACCCTAGGCTGTTACCCGCTCACCGGGGCGATTGAATCTACCGCGACCACCTTGCCCGAGATTATCGAAGAGATGTTGGTCGCTACCTCAAGTGAACGCCAAGGGCGGGCGATCGACCACGATCAGTCCGGATCCATGGAGCGCAAAAAGCGTCAGGGTTATTTCTAAGGAGCAGTCATGAATCCAGCAATTCAACAACAGGTGGCCGATCTGGGTATTGAGGGTTATCTGCAACAGCACCAACACAAAAGTTTATTGCGCTTTTTGACCTGTGGCTCTGTCGATGATGGTAAGTCGACTTTGATTGGCCGCTTGCTGCACGACTCACAGCAGATTTATGAAGATCAGCTGGCTGCTGTTCATGCCGATAGCCAGCGTGTTGGCACCACGGGCGAGAAACCGGATCTGGCGCTATTGGTAGACGGCCTACAAGCCGAGCGCGAGCAGGGGATCACCATTGATGTGGCGTATCGCTATTTCTCCACCTCCAAGCGCAAGTTTATCATCGCCGATACCCCCGGCCATGAGCAGTACACCCGGAATATGGCCACCGGTGCGTCGACCTGTGATGTGGCGGTGATCTTAATCGACGCGCGCCACGGCATCTTGGATCAGACTCGTCGCCATTCATACATCGCTAACTTGCTGGGTATTCAGCATTTTGTGGTAGCGGTGAACAAAATGGACTTGGTGGAATATAGCCAAGCTCGGTTTGATGAAATCCAAGAGCAGTATCTGGCGTTTGCCGATCAGCTCAACCCCGGCTTGTCAGTGTCTATGGTGCCCTTGTCGGCACTGGAAGGCGACAACGTGGTCAATGCCAGTGACGCGATGGCGTGGTATCAAGGCGAGCCGCTACTCAGCCAGCTAGAAGCCATCGACATTGAAAAATCGCGCGGGACGGGCGCGTTCCGTTTTCCGGTGCAGTATGTCAATCGACCGGATCTGAACTTTCGCGGTTACGCGGGCACCCTTGCCAGTGGCGAGTTACATGTGGGCGATGAAGTTAAGGTACTCCCTTCTGGGCTTACCGCGAAGGTCGCGCGCATCGTCACCTTTGACGGTGATCGTGAATTTGCCTTTAGCGGTCAAGCGGTCACTCTCACTTTAGATAGAGAAATTGATATCTCGCGTGGCGATCTCTTGGTACGAGCGGATGATGACGTGGCGGTGGGGCAACGATTTGACGCCGACGTGGTGTGGATGACACAAACCCCGCTGGCACCGGGGCGCGAATACGACATTAAGTTGGCCAGCAAGAAAACCTCGGCGCAGGTTGAGTCACTGTCCTATGGGGTGGATGTGAATACGCTTAACACCCATGACGCAGACACCTTGCCGCTCAATGGCATTGGTCGTTGCACCTTGACCCTGAGCGAAGCGGTGCCGCTGGATACCTATCACGATAGCCCGAATACCGGTGGCTTTATCCTGATTGATCGTCTCACCAATGTGACGGTTGGCGCGGGCATGATCCGTCATGTGACTGAGGCTCAGCCACAAACCACCTCGTCGTTCTCAGCGTTTGAGCTTGAGTTAAACCAGCTGATCCGCAAGCACTTTCCGCATTGGCAAGCGCGGGATCTGCGTCAACTGGGATAAACGATGAGTTGGCAGGAAACCACGGTACTCACCTTGCTGGTGGCGATTGTCGCCGGCTTGGTGCTCACCCGCATAAAGCCTGTACTCTTGTTTGCGGGGGCGGCGTTTGTGGCGTTCCAAACCGGGCTCACCTCGGTTGAAGCGCTGACGGCGAACTTTACCGCGCCATCACTGCTGACCTTGGTATTGCTGATTTTGGTTTCTTGTGCGTTAGAGAAAACCCATTTAACCAGCTGGGTTGCGCAGCAGGCGTCGCACGGCACACTCCCCACCGTGATTGCCAAATTAGGCATATCGAGCGCGCTGCTATCGGCGCTGGTCAATAACACCGCCGTGGTGGTGTCGATGATTGGCGCGATCAAGCGCAACCGACGTCACTCACCCTCGCAGCTTTTGATCCCATTGTCATATAGCGCCATTCTCGGCGGCACCCTAACGCTGATTGGCACGTCCACCAATCTCATTGTGAACAGCTTTGTTGAGCGGGCGGGTTTACCCAGTTTGGGCTTTTTCACCCCAACGGTCATTGGTGCAGCTGCATTGGTGGCAGGGCTATTGGTATTAATTCCGTTTAGCTATCGGTTGCCACGCCATGATGGTGAACAAGAAGAGAGCTTGCCGTATGTGCTTGAAGCACGGTTAGCCGCCGACTCACCCTTATGCGGTCGCAGTGTGGCAGACAATGGCTTGCGGGCACTACGCCGTTTGTACTTGGCCGAAATTCATCGTCAAGACGGCGTCATTGCGCCTGTGTGTCCGGATACGCCGTTATTGGCCGGTGACAAGTTGCAGTTTGCTGGCGATGTGGAAAGTGTCGCGACCTTACAAGAGATCCCGGGCCTGACCTTGTTCGGCCAGCATCACATTGATGGGCAAAATTTGATTGAGGTGGTGGTGATCCACAGCGCCAGTATTTGTGGCAAAACCCTCAAAGCTGCCCGATTTCGAGAGACTTTTGATGCCGTGGTGGTCGCCATTCGCCGCGGCCATGAAAAACTCGACGGGGGACTGGGCAATATTCCTTTACATGCCGGCGATACGTTGGTGTTGGTGCCGGGCAAAACCTTTCGCCAAGACAGCCAAGCGTTGCGGCGTGAATTCGTGCTCTTTAATGGTTTGGAAGCCAGTACTCGTCTTTCCGAGCGGAAAAGCGTTGCGGTACTGGCGGGATTTGTCGCGGTGATTGGCGCGGCCTTGCTGACCCCGATTCCGCTGCTTAATGGCTTAGCCGCTTATTTGGTGGTGTTGCTGGTCAGCGGCATTATCTCCTTGCACGATTTACAACGCCGATTTCCGGTTGAAGTGGTGGTGATTGTCGGCGCGGCGCTGACATTGGCACAACTGATGTTGGCGTCAGGGCTTTCAGCACGCTTTAGTGATTGGTTTATGGCGACCTTTAGCGCAGGGGGCGCGATAGGCGCGCTGGTGGCCGTGTACTTGCTGACTTTGTTGCTAACCGAGCTTATCACCAATAATGCCGCGGCGGCGCTGGCTTTCCCGCTGGGCTATAGCTTCGCGCTAGGGTATGGGGTTGAGCCTATGCCTTTTGTGATGGCGGTGCTGTTTGGCGCCAGTGCCAGTTTTATTTCCCCTTATGGGTATCAAACCAATTTATTGGTATACAGCGTGGGCAATTACCAGCTGCGTGATTATTTGCGTCTGGGATTACCGTTATCTGTGGTGTATTCCGCGGTGGTGCTCACCCTGTTACCGATTGTTTTTCCTTTAACGCCGGTGGCCTCTTAATCATGGCGTGGCCAACGAAATTGCGGAGACTTTCATGACTGACACTGTATCTGCGCCAACCGATCCCAATGTGGTTTGGCATCAGCATCATGTTGATCAAGCCCAGCGCAGCGAACAAAAACAGCAGCAACCCGTGGTGCTTTGGTTTACCGGCTTGTCTGGCTCGGGCAAATCGACCATCGCGGGCGCGCTAGAGGCGGCCTTGGTGGCCGAAGGGCACCATACCTATTTGCTGGATGGCGATAATATTCGTCATGGCTTATGTCGCGATCTGGGATTTTCCGATCAAGACAGGCGCGAGAATATTCGCCGGATTGGTGAAGTGGCCAAGTTGATGACCGATGCTGGCCTGATTGTCTTGAGTGCCTTTATCTCACCGTTTCGCGCGGAGAGAGAGATGGTGCGCGAGCGTTTGCCAGAGGGGCAATTTATCGAAGTCTTTGTTGATACGCCGCTGGCAGTGTGTGAGCAGCGCGACCCCAAAGGGCTTTACAAAAAGGCGCGTGCCGGCGAGATCCCTGCTTTTACTGGCATATCGTCAGACTATGAGCCACCGCAAACGCCGGCGGTCCATTTGACCGGTGATCACAGCGTCGCCGAGCATGTGGCGACCTGTCTTCGCGTACTGCGTGAGCGCCGAGTGTTGCGCTCGTCGGATTAAGCGTGGGTATTGACTGTATCACCCAAATCGCTGTGCATCTCAAAGCCTTCTGCGAGCAACTCACAAATGGCGTGGTGATAATCGGGATGCACGCGTTTACCGACCAGTTTTGCTAGCTCATGGCCGGTGGGGCTAAAGCGGTAGTAATAAAGACGCATCCCTTTGTGGAGCGGAGTAAGCATGTATTGGGTGTCTTGCAGTTTAAACGGCATGGCCGGTTGCATTTCAATCACGCCGGATTCGAGCTCAGTGCGCAGGATTAGCCCCAAGTCCATCAACAGCATTAAGTCGGTGTAAGACAGTTGATAGTGACCCAGCGAGAGCTTATGGGGCGGCTCTGGGCGCAGCAGTTGCACCAAGCCTTGGCGGCGGCGAAAACCGGTCACCAGCTTTTTGGTGCTGTCTTGCCCAAAGGTGCTGGACAATGCACAAGCGCGTTGCAGTGCTTGCGCTTCACGTTGCGTCATGGTTTCGAGAATGGTCAGGGCTTTAATCGAGGTACTGCCGGGTCGTTGCATTTCTTGTTTGAGAATTTTCGCCCACAGCTGCTGCATCGCATGGCCGTGAATATTGCGGGCCAAATCGAAAAAGCGAACTAACCAGTCAGGATCGGGGGTATGGGCGGTTTCGCTGTGACACTGGTCGTAGGTCAGAGCAATGATGGCTTCGAGATTGGCCTGCTGCTTTTGCATCACATGACGTTGGCGATTGGCACTGCGATGGGCGAGATCTTCCTGCTCGACCTCTTGCAGACGCGCATCGACGTGATACTCACTGGCAATCGCTTTTAGCCGCCCTTTACTGCCACGTAGGTCAGCGTCTTCTTTATAACTATGTTCCTGATGCTGCCGTTTATCGGGATGGGCATCGATGACCACAGGTTTGTCTTGCTCTGCCATGCGCGTCTCACACTGATTGTCAGCAAAATTTAATGCTGGCAAATATGTTAATTAAAGATTAAATTTGTTAACATTATGAGCGTTAACAATCAAGTGTAGGGATGCGTGTGCGTAAGCAAAAACTCAACCCCATCAATCTGCTGTTGATTGCCGTGTACATAGGCGCACTGGCGATCTTGTCTCATTATATTGCCTGACAATATCGTGTGCGCCGATCGGGCTCACTGATTGATAGGGATTTATCCGTCGTCGTAGTCAGTTAATTGTGTACCTTGTAGCACATAACCCACTTCTGCTAAGTCATGGCTGACATGTTCGGTTTTTAGCGTGCCTTCGACATAAACCACATCCCATAACTGTTGAATCGGCGCACCGCCAGCAAACTTTACATAAATTATTTGATTGGGGGGCGGGGGTGGAACATGAATACAGGCGCCAAGAAAGGGCACCAGTAGGAATTCCGTTACCACTTTGTCGTCGCCTTCTAGAGGGATCACAAAGCCGGGAATTTTGACTTGGCTGTTGTTGAGCTCAGGGCGAACTGAGCCAACCAAGCTTTGTGGGTTTTCACCATCGTGAGTAATTTCTGGCATGCCCCGACTATCGAATTGAGCACGTTCGTGCTCAGGCACCAAATCAATCCAATCCAGCGTGAGTGGCTCATTGCTCGCCCACGTAGGCGAGCTCAAAACACCGCTCAGTAAGGCGATAAGCCCGAGCATTATTCGTTTTTTCATCTGTTATACCTTAATTGTCATGCCATCGGCGAGCGCCTGTCGGTAGGCGCGCCAAGCCGGAATTAATCCCACGATAAAGCCAGCGACTAACACTCCAGCCATCAATGAAAGCTCATAAGAGGACGGCCAGTCGAGCGGTAAGAATAAGCCAAATTCACTGAGAATATAGGGCTGTGCTAGAGCGAGTCCACCATAAAGCAGGAGCACACCAAAGACGATCCCTGCGACGGTGATCGCGACCGCCTCACTGACCAATAGCAAAATAATATGTAAAGGACGCGCGCCCATCGCACGTAAGATTGCCATTTCGCGTCGACGCTCGTTCAAGCTAGTGAGCAGGCTTGAGAGCATACCCAACAGCCCGGCGACGGCCACAAAGCCAGAGATCACCAACAGGGCTTGTTCGCCAACTCGCATCATGCCCCACAGCTCGTGCAAGGCAATACCGGGCATAATGGCGGTTAATGGTTCGCGTGGATAAGTATTAACCCAGCGCTGGACGGCAAAGGTTTTGATTTTGCTGTTTAGTCCCACCATCACCGCGGTCAGTTGTTCTGGTTGTAGCTCGCGTTGTTGCGCTTGCGCTTGGGTGAGGCCTTGGCCGAGTCGTGCGCCACTTTCCCAGCCGACATGAATCGCTTCGATGGCTTCAAGCGACACATGTACGCTACGGTCGACGGGGGTGCCAGTGGGCGCCAAGATCCCAGTGACCGTAAAGGGCAAGTTGTCATGCTGATTAAAGCCTTTGTCGGCCAGTCCATGGGCAATGACCAGACTATCGCCCATCTTGTATCCCAGCTCTCTTGCCACTTGGGCGCCGATCACGGTATCAAATAAGCCGGAAAATGGGCCGCCTTGGCGAAAGGCCAGTGGTTGTTTTTGACCATATTGATAATGGTCGAAGTAATCATTGGTGGTGCCGACCACGCGAAAGCCGCGGTGAGAGTCCCCCAGTGAAATGGGGATGGTCCAACTCACATCCGGATGCTCACGAAGGCGCTGGTAACTGTCCCAGCCGATATTGTTGGTGGCGTTACCAATACGAAACACGGAATAGAGCAGTAAGTTAATGGGACCGGAGCGGGCGCCGACAATTAAATCGTTGTTGGAGATGGTGTTGGCAAAGCTGGCTTTAGCTTGGGTGCGCACCTTCTCCACCCCGAGCAAGAGCACTACGGCGATGGTGACAGTCAGCAAAGAAAGCAGGGCGGTGGCGCGGCGATTCTTGAGGCTTTGTCCTGCCAATCCTAACAGTGAAATCATTGGTTGGCCTCCTCGCGATGTATGGCGCGATTAAGCGCGAGAAGCGAGACATCGCGGTCAAACAAGGGCGCTAATTGGCTGTCATGGCTGACAAACAATAAGCTGCTATTGGCCTCTCGGCATCGGTCTTGAAGCAATTGAATAAAGGTATTGCGGGTGTCCGCATCAAGCGCAGAAGTGGGCTCGTCAGCGATAATTAATGCTGGCGCACCAATTAATGCCCGTGCCGCTGCGACCCGCTGTTGCTGGCCGATACTTAGCGCAGTGACTGGCTGATGGTAACAGTGCGCGGGAAGACCAAGCTTATCGAGTAAATTGGCCGCCTCTTGGTGTGCTGGTTGGCTGAGTGCCTGACGCCGCGTGTGAGAAAAGCGCAGCGGGACGGTGACATTATCAATCACAGATAAATAGGGCAGCAGATTAAACTGCTGAAAAATATAACCAATATGGTTAGCACGGAACTGATCCCGTTGGCGATCATTCAGTGCGGTTAGCGCTTGATGATTGACCGTCAGTGTTCCCGATTGTGGGGTATGAATGCCTGCAATCAGGCTCAGCAGGGTGGATTTCCCGCTGCCACTGGGGCCTTTTAAAAATACATGCTCGCCCTCACCGACCGCAAAGCTCTCGATATCTAAGATCGGTTGCGGCTGAGCTGGCCAAGTAAAACGTAGTTGTTCGATGGTTATCATGCCTGACAGGGGCGCTAGATGCGCCCCGCCTCCTTGTTCACTACCACTGGATGTGCGACTTGGCACGATTCAAGGTTTCAACCCAGACCTTGTCATCAGTAAAGGCCTGAATCTTCATGGTTTCTGTGTTGGGGAATAGGCTAAACCAATCAGTTTGCAATTCGGTGAAGGCTTGCGGGTTTTGGCAAACGAATTGGTAGTTCGCTGATAAGGTGTTGTGGTTACCGTGATCATGCCCATGATGATCGTCATGGTGCTCATCATGCTTGTCGTGATCATGATGGCCTTCATGCGCATGATGGCTGTGATCATGGTGGTCACCATGATCCTCATGATGAGCATCTTTGCCGTCTCGGCCATCGCGACCGTCATGGCCTGCGTGACCATCTTCGCCATCTTCACCGTGAATGCTATTGTGCTCATGCTCATGCTCATGCTCATGCTTGTGGTCATGGTCTTCAAAGCTGCTCGTTACCTTGACGTCGACCAGCTGGCAATTCGCCGCTTCAGCAAGCTGGAAGCGTTTCCCGCCATCGCGCAGCAGTGTATAAGCATCTTCGAGCGTTTGCTGATCCTTGGCGTTTTTAGGGTGGTGCTCAAAACCAACCACATCATGGCCGGGGGCGGTCAGTTCAATCAGCACACGCTCACCGTCTTGGGCAAGGCTTGCGGTGACTTCACCGTGCACATGGGCATCGAACGACTGATAGTTGGCTTCGTCAGCAAATGTGGCTGTGGACGCGGTTGCGATAGCCATGGCGATAACATTGGGTAAAAAACGCGTTTTCATTGGGTTCTCCTAGTGAATAAATGGGTTAAATCATTGCGGTATTTATTCAACTAGGTGGGTCGCGTGCCGAAAAGGCAATGGCGATGTGGTAAGCCTGAGCTGGCTTTGAGAGCGCAACAATCTCGTTGACCACATAAGTGGGGGCCGGTGGTGAGGCCGCATACGCGATCAGTGCGGGAGGCGCCAAATGACAGAGGCTGCAATGTTCGCTGTGATGTGAGGGCGTGAAGGTATCGAGGTGATGATGCGCCCACAGCCCAGATTGGCTGAGTACGACGATCAACAGCAGATGGACGATCAATGGCCGAGTCATGCAGGCATCCACACCTTTAAGAGTAATGTAATAACATAACAA